>CANJXV010000268.1 GCA_947478935.1 Comamonadaceae bacterium | reverse complement strand
TCGGGGGCGCCTATCTGCTTTGGTTGATGCGCAGGCATCAACACCGTGGAGGCGTGTCATGAAGCCTGCCGGCCCTATCGCTTTGCAAGTAACAGGCTTGCATGTGGCCTTGTCCGGCACCCCGGTGCTACACGATGTCGATGTGTCCATACCGCGCGGCCGCTGGATCAGCATGGTTGGACCCAATGGCGCTGGTAAATCTACTTTGCTTTCCGCTATGGCGGGCTTGTTGCCTGTGCAGGGACGTGTTGAACTAGATGGCGAAGACCTGTATGCCATGCCTGCGGCACAGCGCGCTCGGCAATTGGCGTGGATGGGGCAAAGCGAGGCTGTGGGCGATGACCTCAGCGCGCTGGACGTCGCGCTCCTGGGCCGCTTGCCGCACCAAAGCTGGCTTTCAGGTTTGGATGCGAACGACTACGCCCAAGCGGAGCAAGCCTTACGCAGCATGCACGCCTGGCAATGGCGCGACCGCTATGTGGGCACATTGTCGGGTGGTGAGCACCAACGCGTATTGCTGGCGCGTGCCTTGGCGGTGCAAGCGCCCGTGTTGTTGCTGGACGAGCCGCTGGCCAATCTAGACCCGCCGCACCAAGCCGATTGCTTGGACTTGATGCGCAACTTAGTGAGCGCAGGCGCCACCGTGGTGAGCGTATTGCACGAAATTTCAATGGCATTGCAGGCCGATGACATGCTGGTGATGCAGCAAGGGCGCGTCGTTTACCAAGGGCCCTGTACGGATGCCGATACGCACCGCGCGTTGGAATCCGTCTTTGACCATCGGATCCAAGTTCGCATGGTGGACGGGCAGGCCATCGCCTTGCCGCTTTCCTTGCGGCGATAGGTCTCGCAAGGACTTCTATGCCCATAACTTCCGCGCCGAGCAATTTGCAAGATCCTGGTAAGGCTTTAGCGCCTGGCAAGCGATGAGCGCCCGCTGCGTCATGGTGCTGGGTACCACCAGCGGCGCCGGCAAAAGCTGGCTGACCACGGCATTGTGCCGCTATTACGCGCGCCAGGGCTTGAAGGTTGCGCCCTTCAAAGCGCAGAACATGAGTAACAACGCGCGGGTGGTAGCTTCCAGCAACGGCCAGGGCGAGATAGGCAGCGCGCAATATTTTCAGGCGCTGGCCGCGCGCGCCTTGCCCGATGTGCGCATGAACCCGCTGCTCTTAAAGCCCGAGCGCGACACGCACAGCCAGGTGGTCATGCTCGGCCATGTGGACGAGGCGCTGACGCGCATGCCCTGGCGCGAGCGTAGCCTGCATGTGTGGCCGCGTATCGCCGCCGCGCTGGACGCATTGATCGCGGACAACGATGTGGTTGTCATCGAAGGCGCAGGCTCGCCGGCGGAAATCAATTTGTTTGCCAGCGACATCGTCAATATGCGCGTCGCTTTGCATGCCAAGGCCGCTTGTTTGCTGGTGACGGACATCGACAAAGGCGGTGCGTTTGCGCACTTGTTCGGCACCTGGGCCTTGTTGCCGCCACACGAACGCAAGCTGTTGCGCGGTTTTGTATTGAACAAGTTTCGCGGGGATGCGGCGCTGCTGGCGCCCGCGCCGCAAATGTTGCAAGACTTGACGGGCGTGCCCGTGGTGGCGACTTTGCCGATGTGGTGGCAGCACGGATTGCCCGAAGAAGACGGCGTGTTTGACGAACGCAGCATTGCCAGCAGCGCGGTGCAAACCACCATCGCGGTCATCGCGTATCCGCGCATCAGCAATCTGGACGAATTCCAGCCCTTAAAAAATATTCCGGGTTTGCGCTTGCAATGGGTGCGCAGCCCGGTGGACCTGGCGGGCTTAAAGCCAAGTGATTGGATCATCCTGCCCGGCTCCAAACAAACCAGCGGCGATCTGGCCTGGCTGCGCGCGCAAGGCCTGGATGGCGCGATTGCCCAGCACGCACAACAGCGCGGAGCGGTATTGGGTATTTGCGGCGGATTGCAAATGCTGGGCGAGGCTTTGATAGACCCGCATGGCATAGACGGCAATGCGCCGGGCTTGGGGCTGCTGCCATTGGTCACGGTGTTTGAAACCGATAAAACCGTGCGCCATACACAGGCCAGATTTTCAGAGACGCTAGCCGCTTGCACAGCGTCGCCCTTTGCGCCGCTGGCAGGCGTCACGCTAGCGGGCTATGAAATCCACCACGGCCAGACGCAGCAGCACTTCGGCATGGCGCAGGCCGGTGTCGTGGCGCAGGCGGCCTTGCCCGATGGCCTAGGCTGGCATAACGCGCAGGGCAATGTGCTGGGCGTGTATGTGCACGGTTTGTTTGAGGATGCTGCGGCCGTGCAAGCGTTGTTTGGCGCTGGTCGCGCGCAACCAGTACCGACGTTAGACAGTGTGTTTGACGGCCTGGCCGATTTTGTAGCGCAGCACTTCGAGCCCAGCGTATTGGATGCGTTGCTACGCGAACCTGGGCACTAGCGAGGGCTTGTTAGCCTTTGATAGCTGCTGTGTTTTTACCCTTAAACCCACACACCGCAAACACCGCACACTGCCCGCACTGCGGTTTGCGCGCCTGGCACACATAGCGACCATGCAAGATCAGCCAATGGTGGGCGTCGACCAGAAACTCAGCGGGAATACGTTTAAGCAACTTTTGCTCTACAGCCAAAGGAGTCTTGCCGGGCGCGATGCCGGTGCGGTTGCCCAGCCGAAATATGTGAGTGTCCACCGCCATGGTAGCTTCGCCAAAAGCCACGTTCAGCACTACATTGGCAGTCTTGCGGCCCACGCCAGGAAGGGCCTCTAGCGCTTCGCGGCTGCGCGGCACTTGGCCGCCATGCTGGTCCATCAAAATCTGGCAGGTTTGCATCAAGTGGCGTGCTTTACTGCGGTACAGGCCAATGGTTTTGATTTGTTGCTCCAAGCCCTCAAGCCCCAAGTCCAGAATTTTTTGCGGCGTATTGGCGACGACAAACAAGCGCGCCGTCGCCTTGTTCACGCCCACATCGGTGGCCTGGGCCGATAACAGCACAGCTGCCAGCAGCTCGAATACGCTGGCGTAATGCAGCTCGGTTTGCGGCTGAGGGTTGGTAGCGCGCAGGATGCTAAAGAACTGGTGGATAGCGTCGGATTTCATGGGTAGTGGGTGGTTGCGCGGTATGACGGGATGAGACCGACCCTGACCGGGGATGCAAGTTGGCGACAATAGGGTTTTGACCAGCCTTGAAGATACCGCAAATGTCTACTTCCCCCTCCCTGTCTTTTGCCGACCGATTGAATAATGTCGAGACCTCGGCCATCCGGGAATTGTTCAAACTGCTGGGCAAGCCCGGCATCATCAGCTTTGCCGGCGGCTTTCCCGATAGCGCGCTGTTTGATGTCGATGGCATTCGCCAAGCCTCGCTGGCGGCGCTGGAGCAAGACCCCGGCGCAGCCTTGCAATACGGCGCAACCGAAGGCTACGGCCCTTTGCGCGAACAACTGGCTGCGTTTATGGCGCACAAAGGTGTAGCCGATTTGCGCGCGGAGCAACTCATCGTCACCACTGGCAGCCAGCAGGCCCTGGACTTGCTGGGCAAGGTCTTGATCAACCCTGGCGACAAAGTCATTGTGGAGGGGCCGACGTTCTTGGCGACGATTAATTGCTTTCGTTTGTATGGCGCAGAACTAATCAGCGCCCCGATAGACGGGCAGGGCGCCGATACTGATGTGCTCGAGCGCCTGATCGCCGAGCATCGGCCCAAGTTTGTGTACATCATCCCCACCTTTGGCAACCCCAGCGGCGCTCTGCTCAGCTTGGCGCGGCGCAAAGCCGT
>CANJXV010000267.1 GCA_947478935.1 Comamonadaceae bacterium | reverse complement strand
TGTGTTTTGCCAGCGCGGCAGGTAGTGCAAGGTCATGGCCTGGCGCCAGCGAAACGCGTAGTGCGAAGCGACAAATTTTTCCAAGCTGCGCAATAGCATGTAGGGAAACGCAATCCACGCAAAGTCTTGCATATAGCCCCAAAAGCGCTCCAGACCACCCGCTTGTTCAGGCTTTTGCAGCAGGTCATAAAACTCGCCGTACCAGCTGTTCAGGCGCACGGTTTGTTGCACCGTGACATAGACCAGTAAGACCATGGACAGCAACCCGCCCCAAGCCCACAGTGCCCACGAGCGGCTGACAAAAAAACAGCGAAACATGCAATCCCCTTCGTTACCTGCGCCGCCATAGTGACGGATCACTGGGCAAGTGTATGCGGGCCTGCGCAGGCCTCAGATCAAGAAAGGGGCCTCTTCGCGCTCGAGCATGCCGTAGTCGCGCACCACGCGAAAAGCCCGGGCGCTTTGCATCCCCGGCAGCTTGCTACTGGAATGAGCGCTGGCCTGGGCCAAGCGGCGGCTGGGCACCTCTTGCAGGCTGATGAAATGACCTAGGTGGTTTACGCTTTCAAAACCTGCATGGGCAGGTATTTGGCCTTTAGCGGCTTGGCTGTAGGCGGCAATCACAAAGCGGCCTTCGTCGGGCGCCTCTAGTTTGTCCTGCTCTGCCTCACTGAATTGACCATCGACCCATTGGCACACCAGGCTTGCCACGCGAATGCGGTAGTCCGCAAAGTGTTTGTAGCGCCCGGCCTGCTGCGATTGCAGGTGCAGGCTGTCGCGCCTCCAACCTAGGATGGCGGCCTCGTCGCGCCAATGCTGGTGCGACAGCAAGATCGCATCGTCAGTTAGCGATCGGTAGCGGTCTAAAAATAAAAGCCCTGTGTGCCGCGCCAGCGCCGGACGCAGACGCTCAACATGCTCGAAATAGTGCGGCAAGTGTCCTGGCTTGGGGCGGACTTCGAAAAAGAGGGCGTACATATATGCCTTTGCTAAGCAAGCTGCATTGTGCGCCCCGCAGAAACTGGGCAATCGGAGCCGATGGTTCAGTAGGTCTTAGCCATGGGGTCTGGAAAATGTTCGCCTGTCGCTATTTGGAGTACCCCATGGCGCTAGGCCGTGGGCTAAGCCCTGCCGCCAAGGTACTTGCCCACATGTGCTGGAGTTGGCAAAGCACCGGCATACTAGCGCCCATGAACACCATTGACCAACTCAGCCGCATCCTGAGCCACAGCCACACGATTGTGGTGGTGGGCCTGTCTGCCGAATGGCACCGCCCCAGTTTTTTTGCCAGCAAATACATGCAAGACCATGGCTACCGCATCGTTCCTGTCAATCCGCGTTATGCCAAAACCGGTACCGATGTGCTGGGTGAGAAATGCTACGCCGATCTGGCCGACATACCGTTTGCGGTGGATATGGTGGATGTGTTTAGGCGCAGTGAAGACGTGCTGCCGATTGCCCGCCAGGCCATCGCCATGGGCGCACGCTGCCTGTGGCAGCAAATCGGCGTGGTCAACGAGGAGGCAGACCAGTTGGTACGCCAAGCGGGGATGGATTCGGTGATGAACCGCTGCGTCAAGATTGAACACGGCCGCTTGTTTGGCGGGCTCAATTTAGTGGGCGTTAGCACCGGCATTATTTCGGCAAAACGACGCTTGACCAAGGCCTGAGGAAGACCAGCATGGCAGACCACCAGTTCCAGCCCGAGACATTGGCTATCCACGCCGGGCAGGTGCCCGACGCGGCCACCGGCGCACGCGCCTTGCCGATCTACCAAACCAGCAGCTTTGTGTTTGACAGCGCCGACCATGCGGCCAGCCTGTTTAATTTGCAAACCTTTGGCAATATTTATTCCCGCCTTTCTAACCCCACCGTGGCAGCGCTGGAACAGCGTGTCGCCGCCCTCGAAGGCGGCCGTGCCGGCCTGGCCTCGGCTAGTGGCATGGCCACCGAGGCGATGGCCTTGATGACCATTTTGCAGCAGGGCGACCATGTGGTGGCCGCTGGCGCTTTGTATGGTGGCAGCGTCACCATGCTGGCCGTAAATTTAAAGCGCTTGGGCATCGAAACGACCTTTGTTGATGCCACCGACCCGTCGGCGTTTGCCGCCGCCATGCAGCCCAATACCCGCGCGGTGTTTGCCGAAAGCCTCGGCAACCCCAGCCTGACGGTGCTGGACATCGCCGCCGTCGCCGAAGTGGCCCATGCGCATGGCGTGCCGCTGATTGTGGACAACACCGTGCCTTCGCCTTTTTTATGCAACCCTTTGCGCTTGGGGGCGGACATCGTGGTGCATTCGGCTACCAAATACCTGTGCGGCCACGGCACCACGCTGGGTGGCGTGATGGTTGAGGCTGGTACTTTCCCCTGGGATAACGGCAAATTTCCGGGCATGACCGAGCCTTCGCCGGGCTACCACGGCGTCAAGTTTTACGAGACCTTTGGCGACTTTGGTTTTTCCATGCGTGCGCGCATGGAAGTCTTGCGCGTCTATGGCGCCTGCCTGTCGCCGTTCTCGGCCTGGCAAATATTGCAGGGCACCGAAAGCCTGCATGTGCGTATGGAGCGCCATTGCAGCAATGCGCGCAAAGTGGCACAGTTTTTAAAAGACGATGCGCGCGTCAGCTGGGTCAATTACCCCGGCTTGCCAGACCACCCGCAATACGATTTGGTGCAGCGCCAGATGCGCAGCGTCGATGGGCTGCCCGGCGCTTCGGGCTTACTGTCCTTTGGCATTCAAGGCGGCTTAGAGGCCGGTGTACGCTTTATCGAAGCGGCGCAGTTCATGAGCCACCTGGCCAATATCGGCGATACCCGCACCCTGATCATCCACCCCGCATCCACCACGCACCGCCAACTCGAGCCGGAGCAACAAATCAAAGCTGGCGTCATGCCCGACATGGTGCGCATGTCGGTCGGCATTGAACACATAGACGACATCTTGTGGGATATCGACCAAGCCTTGGCGGCGGGTGTACGGGGCTAGGCTCCATTAGGCACCACCCGCGCCGCGCAAGGGCAGTGCGGTTTTGTAACGCACTTGCTTGAGCGCAAAACTGCTGCGGATTTTTTCTACGCCGGGAATCGGCGTTAGTTGTTCCAGGATAAATTTTTCCAGCGCGCCCATGTTGGCAATCGCCACGCGGATGAGATAGTCCGAGTCGCCGGTCATCAAATAACACTCCATCACCTCGTCATGCTCGGCGATACGGCGCTCAAACTCGGCCAGCGCCGCCTTGGATTGCTCTTTCAGGCTGATGGAAATAAACACGTTCAAACCCAGGCCCAAGGCTTGTGGTTGGGTTAGCGCCACATAGCGCTGAATCACCCCGGCGGCTTCCAAAGCCTTGACTCTTTGCAGGCAAGGCGAGGGCGACAAATGCACCCTCCGCGCCAGCTCCACATTGGTCAGGGAAGAGTCTTCCTGCAATTGGGCCAATATTTTGTAATCCACCGAGTCCAAAAGCATAAAGCACCTAAAAAACTTAATTTCAAGGCATTTTATGCTTTTATTAGAACCTATCGCCCGTGTTTTCAACAGCACATAGTGGGCCAATTTTTTTATATTGGAGGCCTATTCGTCCTATCCAAACGATTGCCCGCCATGCTGCAAAAAACCACTGATATTGACCCGACAGAAACCGCCGAATGGCGCGAAGCCTTTAAGGGTGTCGTAGCCGCGTATGGTCCCGAGCGCGCGCGTTACCTGCTGGACCAGATGGTGGCCTTGGCGCACCAAAGCCAGATCGAATGGTCGCCCGAACTCGTCACGCCCTACGTCAACAC
>CANJXV010000266.1 GCA_947478935.1 Comamonadaceae bacterium | reverse complement strand
CCCTGTCGCTGGCCAAGTTCAACAAAATCGTGAAGCTCGACCCGCTGGCGCGCACCGCCCGTGTGCAATGCGGCGTGCGCAACTTAGCGATTAGCGAAGCGGCGGCGCCGCTGGGCCTCTATTACGCGCCGGACCCCAGCAGCCAGATCGCCTGCACGATTGGCGGCAACGTGGCCGAAAACTCGGGTGGAGTGCATTGCCTGAAATATGGTCTGACGCTGCACAACGTCTTGCAGGTGCGTGGCTTTACCGCGCAGGGCGAGCCCATTACCTTTGGCAGCCAAGCGCTGGATGCGCCGGGCTACGATTTGCTCAGCCTGGCCGTGGGCAGCGAAGGCATGCTGGCGGTCACTATCGAGGTGCTGGTGAAACTGGTGCCCAAGCCGCAACTGGCACGCTGCATCATGGCCAGCTTTGACGATGTGCGCAAAGCCGGGGACGCGGTAGCCGCCGTGATCGCCGCAGGCATCATCCCAGCTGGCCTGGAAATGATGGACAAGCCCATGACCGCCGCCGTAGAAGCCTTCGTCCATGCCGGCTACGACCTGAGCGCCGAGGCGATATTGCTGTGCGAAAGCGACGGCACGCCCGAGGAAGTAGAAGAAGAGATTGGCCACATGAGCGAGGTGCTAAGCCGCCATGGCGCTACTGCGATTGCCGTGAGCCAAAGCGAGGCCGAGCGCCTGCGCTTTTGGAGCGGCCGCAAAAATGCTTTCCCCGCCAGTGGCCGCATCAGCCCGGATTACATGTGCATGGACAGCACCATCCCGCGCAAGCGCCTGGCCGACATCTTGCTGGCGATTGCTGAGATGGAAAAGAAATACCAGTTGCGCTGCGCCAATGTGTTCCACGCGGGCGACGGCAATTTGCACCCGCTGATTTTGTTTGATGCCAATGACCCGGACCAATTGCGCCGCTGCGAGTTGTTTGGTGCCGACATTTTGGAGACCAGTGTCGCCATGGGCGGCACCGTCACCGGCGAGCACGGCGTGGGCGTGGAAAAACTCAACTCCATGTGCGTGCAGTTCAGCGCCGCCGAAAACGCGCAAATGTTTGCCGTCAAGCGCGCCTTTGACCCGCAAGGCCTGCTCAACCCCGGCAAAGTGATTCCTACCCTGCAACGCTGCGCCGAATACGGCAAAGAGTTGGTGCGCGGCGGCAAGCTCAAACATCCGGATCTGCCGCGGTTTTAAGCGGCACGACCCATCGGCAGCTTGTGTCTGAAGTGGGTGGCTCAAAATGCGCCTTTCGCCAGCAAAAAGGCCTGCACTAGGCGGTGGGTAGTGATTGCGTGACAATTGCGCCTCGCGTGGACTTTGGCCGTGCCTCATGGCTTGGGCTGGACCCCATGGTCGGATTTAACAAAAAGGAGACCCCACTGTGACCCCATTGCAAACCCGTTCCCCCCAACTTCTGGATCGTCGTAGCCTGTTGCAAGCGGCTGTCGCAGGCGCGGCAGGCCTGGCCTTTCCCGCCTGGGCTCAGATTGCCTGGCCAGCCAAACCGGTGACCCTGGTCGTGCCCTTTCCCGCCGGTGGCGGTACCGACGCCTTTGCGCGACCCATGTCCGCGCAGTTTGCACGCTTGACGGAAAAGCAGCTCATCATCGACAACAAAGGCGGTGCCGGTGGCACGCTGGGTGCGGGTGTCGCGGCCAAAGCCGCAGCGGACGGCTACACCTTGTTCATGGGTGCGGTCCACCACACCATCGCCCCCAGCATGTACCCCAAACTGGACTACGACTTGGAGCGCGACTTTGTGCCCCTTATCTTGGTGGCGGCCGTGCCGCAGGTCCTGGTGGTTAACCCGAAAAAAGTGCCCGCAGCCAACTATGCAGAATTTTTAGCCTTTGTACGCAAAAACCCCGGCAAGCTGAACTACGGCTCGGCCGGTGGTGGTACCTCGCACCACCTGGCCGGTGAATTGTTCAAGCTGCAGACCAATACCTTTATCACCCACATCCCGTACCGTGGCGCTGGGCCAGCGCTGCAAGACTTAATCGCCGGCAATGTGGACATGATGTTCGACGGCCTGGGCTCATCGGCGACGCATATCAAGGGCGGACGCATCAAGGCCTTAATGGTCTCGGGCACCAAGCGCAACCCGGCTTTCCCGGATGTGCCTTGCTCCACCGAACTGGGCCTGCCCGACTACACCGTCAGCACCTGGTATGGCGTTTGGGCGCCCAAAGGCACACCGGCAGACATACAGGCCCGCGCCGTGGAAGAAATACGTCGCGCTTGCCAGACCGACGAAGCCAAGCTCACCTGGGCCAACCAGGGCGCCGATTTCCCCAACCTGGCGGGCGCGCAGTTTGACGGTTTTATCAAAGCCGAACTGGCCAAGTGGTCCAAGGTGGTGAAGGCCTCGGGTGCCAAGCTCGACTAAGTTATCTTGGAGAGGCAGCCGCTGCAGCGGCTGTCTGGTTTGATCCGGCATCCGGCCCTGCACGCGTTTTCCCATGTCTCAACACAATCTTTTTGCCGCGTTGCGCTCCGCCTTCCCGCGCGATCTGGACCAGACCGCGGTGCAGACCGAAACCGGCCTGCATTACTCCTGGCGCGACCTAGACCGCGCCACCGCCATGCTGGCCAATTTGCTGCAATCGCTGGGATTACCCGCAGGCAGCCGTATCGCGGCGCACGTGGACAAATCGGTCGAAGCCATGTTGCTCTACTTGGCCACATTGCGTGCGGGTTATGTCTATTTGCCGCTGAACGTGGCCTACCAAAGTGCCGAGTTGCAGTACTTTTTGGGCAATGCCGAACCAGCGGTGCTGGTCTGCAGCCCGCGCGACTTTGGCTGGGCCAGTAAGCTGGCGTTTCAGTCCGGCACGCAATATGTTTTCACCTTGGACGATCAGCGTCAGGGTAGCTTGCTCGAACGCGCCGCGCAGCACAGCGATATGCATACCATCGCGCCGCGCAAAGCAGACGATCTGGCCGCCATGGTGTATACCAGCGGCACCACGGGTCGCAGCAAAGGCGCCATGCTCAGCCATGGCAATTTGCTCTCCAATGCCAAGGTGCTGAAAGATTACTGGGGTTGGCGCAAGGGTGATGTACTTATCCACTGCCTACCCATCTTCCATGTGCACGGTCTGTTTGTCGCGCTGCATGGCGCGCTACTCAATGGCAGCAAGATGATCTGGATGGCGCGCTTTGACCCCAAGCAGGTGCTGTCGTATTTGCCGCAGGCTACCGTCTTTATGGGTGTGCCGACCTTGTATGTGCGCCTGCTGGGCGAAGCCGGGCTCACGCCGCAGGCTTGCGCGAACATGCGTTTGTTTGTGGCAGGTTCTGCACCCTTGCTTTTAGAGACTTTCCAGGACTGGACAGCGCGCACCGGACACACGATTTTGGAACGCTACGGCATGAGCGAAACCGTCATGCTCGCGTCCAACCCCCATGGGCCTGACGCGCGCCATGGCGGCCAGGCCGAGCGGCGCGGCGGTACGGTGGGCTTTGCGCTTCCTGGCGTGCAATTGCGGGTCAGCAGTGCCGATGGCAAAACCTGCGCCGTGGGCGAAGTGGGCCATATCGAAGTGCGCGGCCCCAATGTGTTTAGCGGCTACTGGCGCATGCCCGAAAAAACCGCCGAAGAATTCACCCAAGACGGCTACTTCAAAACCGGCGACGTGGGCATGGTGGATGTGCGCGGCTATGTCAGCATCGTGGGCCGCAGCAAAGACCTCATCATCAGCGGCGGCTACAACGTCTATCCCGCCGAGATCGAGGGCTATATCAACGCCATGCCCGGCGTGGCCGAAAGCGCGCTGGTCGGTGT
>CANJXV010000265.1 GCA_947478935.1 Comamonadaceae bacterium | reverse complement strand
CATGCTTGCTACCTTCGATTTGTGTTCGAAGGTCCAACGGTAGCCCCGCCTCCCGGACCCGCCCGGTGTAGGCCTCTAACCGGCCAACATAGTTGTCGTTAACCGGCCAAGGTAATTGTCGTCAACCAACCATCCAAGCCACAATCCATGGACGCTACCGAACTAAGCGCATGGTTAAGGCTGCAATTGACGCCGGGCATCGGCAGCGTGCACGGTTTGCGTTTGCTCAAAGCCTTCGGCTTACCAAACGCCATATTTCGTCAAAACCTCAGCGCATTGCGCTCTATGTTGCCCGAGCGCCTGGCACAGGCCGTGCTAGAAGTGCCACCTGACTTGACCCGCAGCCTGCGCACCTTGGTGCACTGGCTGGACGAGGGTGGCGGGCAGAACCGCTTGGTGACCCTAGGTGACCCGTCGTATCCCACCAGCCTGCTGAACATCGACGAGCCGCCTTTGATGTTGTATGTCCAAGGAAGCGATGCTGCCTGGCATGCGCTGGAGCAGACGCCACGCATAGCTATTGTCGGCAGCCGCAACCCCACACCCCAAGGCGCCGACAACGCCAGGGCATTTGCGCGCAGCCTGGCGCAGGCGGGCATATCCATTGTCTCGGGCATGGCGCTGGGGGTGGACGCAGCGGCGCATCGCGGCGCCTTGGAAATTCAGGATAGCGCCCTTGCAACGATCGCGGTAGTAGGCACCGGTCTAGACCGGGTGTATCCAGCGCAGCACGCCAAACTCTCCAATGCAATAGCAGCGCGCGGCCTTTTGATCAGCGAATACCCGCTGGGCAGTGCACCCTTGGCAGCCCATTTTCCGCGCCGTAATCGTCTGATATCGGGTCTGGCGCGCGCCACCCTGGTCGTAGAGGCGGCGTTGCAATCAGGCTCACTCATTACCGCCCAGCAAGCTTTGGAGCAAGGAAAAGACGTATTTGCCATTCCTGGCTCGATTCACAGCACGCAAGCGCGGGGCTGCCATGCGCTGATCAAACAAGGTGCGCAACTGGTCGAATGCGTGCAGGATATTTTGGATGCGCCAGGCTTTCAAACCATTCATGCACTGCAAGCCAACTCCGGCTCCGGCCCCGAGTCGCTGACGGTCGCCGCCAGTGCCACAGACGCTAATGCCGCACTGCTGGACGCACTTGGCTTTGACCCGGGCAGCCTGGAAGTGCTGCAAAGCCGCACCGGCTGGGACACCGCCCAGCTGCAAGCGCAACTCATGGAACTGGAATTGCGGGGCCAATTAGGGCGATTGCCTGGCGGACTGTTTCAGCGAATAGACGGCAATCAATCTATTTTAATTTAATTATTGATTTTTATATTTTTTATAATTCAAATACTAAAATAATTTTCATTATTTATTACGTAAAGATTCACAACATGAACGATACATCGGACGTCCTGACCAGCCAACAAGCGGCGCGCCTGCTGGGCTTGTCCACCACGACTGTGCAAAAAATGGTCGCCAATGGCGAGTTGGAGGCATGGGTTACCTCCGGGGGACATCGCAGAATTTTCCGCTGCGCAGTAGAAAAAATGATCCCCAACCGCGTCGGCATGAGTGATACGTCTACCCGCCGAGCGCTGCGGGTTTTGTTGGCCGAGGATGACCCTTTGCAGGTGGCGTATTTCGAATCTTTAATTAAGCGCAGCGCGCATCCGGTGACCTTGAACATCGCGCCCGATGGGTCGCAAGCCCTAATACAAATTGAACGCCAACGGCCCGATGTGGTGATTACCGACTTGATGATGGAGCCTTTTGACGGTTACCACCTGATTCGCGCCTTGGCCAGCGAGTCCGCCTATCAGTCGCTGGCGGTATTGGTGGTCACCGCCAAGACGCCAGCCGAAGTGCGGCAGGAGGGACAGCTGCCCGAGTGGGTGACGATGTACCAAAAACCGGTGCCGCCCGAGCGCTTATTAGGCTATATGGACGCGCTCAGCGGTCGGGTGGCGCGCAATAAGCACAGCTGATGGCCAGAGGCCACGGAATGCGGGATTAGACGGTCGCGCCAGCGTTTGGATCGTTGGGGTCTATGTCCTTCTTGACCTGGCCTTTAATAAGGTCTTCGCGCGTGATACCCAGCCACATTGCAATGGCTGCGGCCACAAACACAGAAGAATAAATACCAAACAAAATGCCAATCGTCAGCGCCAGTGCAAAATAATGTAAGGTAGCACCACCAAATAACAGCATGGACAAAACCATCAACTGTGTACAGCCGTGGGTAATGATGGTGCGGCTGATGGTGGAGGTAATTGCGTTATCGATGATTTCCACCGTATTCATCTTGCGATAACGCCGGAAGTTTTCTCGGATCCGGTCAAAGATAACGACCGATTCATTGACTGAATAGCCCAGCACCGCCAACACCGCCGCTAACACCGGCAATGAAAACTCCCACTGGAAAAATGCGAAAAAGCCCAGGATAATCACCACATCATGTAAGTTGGCAACGATAGCGGCGACGGCAAACTTCCATTCAAAGCGCACTGCCAGATAAAGCATGATGCCCACCACCACAAAGGCCAGCGCCTTGAGGCCATCGGTGGCTAATTCATCGCCCACCTGCGGACCCACAAACTCGGTGCGGCGCAAATTAGCCGAGGGATCCGCCGCCTTGAGTGCGGCTAATACTTTTTCACTTTGTTGGCCGGGCGTGCCGCCTTTTTGCGCTGGCATGCGAATCAGCACCTCTTGCGCTGTACCGAAGTTTTGCACCTGTACATCTTTGATGCCCAGGCCATCGACGGTGCTGCGGATAGCAGCCAGATCAGCGCTTTGGGAATAACCCACTTCCATCAGCGTGCCGCCGGTAAATTCAACAGATAAGTGCAGCCCCCTTGAAAAGAGGAAAAACACAGCGGCTAAAAAAGTAATCAGCGAAATTCCATTGAGCACCAAGGCATGGCGCATAAATGGAATATCGCGGCGAATTTTGAAAAATTCCATTTTTATTTCCCTCCATCCACGCTAAGCGCGGTACCGGTGCCGCCATCCGGTCGCCAGACGGTGCCGATGGAGACGGATTTGAGTTTCTTTTGCCGCCCATACCAAAGATTGACCACGCCGCGTGAGAAGAACACGCCAGAGAACATGCTGGTCAAAATGCCCAGGCAATGCACTACCGCAAAGCCACGCACCGGGCCCGAACCAAAAGCAAGCAAGGCAAGCCCGGCAATCAAGGTGGTGACGTTGGAGTCCAGAATCGTGGCCCAGGCGCGGTCGTAACCGGCATGGATGGCCGCTTGCGGGGCCGCGCCGTTGCGCAGCTCTTCGCGCACACGCTCGTTGATCAGCACGTTGGCATCAATCGCCATGCCCAGCACCAGCGCCATCGCCGCCATACCCGGCAAGGTGAGCGTGGCTTGCAACATGGACAGCACAGCCACCAGCAGCAACAAATTAAGCGCCAGCGCTACGCTAGAAATCACGCCAAACAACAAGTAGTACGCGCACATAAACACCGCCACGGCGGCAAAGCCCCAGGTGACGCTGTTAAATCCCTTGGCAATATTCTCCGCACCCAGCGAGGGGCCGATGGTGCGCTCTTCAATAATTTCCATGGGTGCGGCCAGCGATCCGGCGCGCAAGAGCAACGCGGTATCAGCCGCTTCGACCGTGGTCATGCGCCCGGAAATCTGCACCCGGCCGCCACCAATCTCCGATCGGATGACGGGCGCAGTCACTACCTCGCCCTTGCCTTTTTCAAACAGCAAAATCGCCATGCGCTTGCCCACGCTCTCGCGGGTCACATCCCGAAAGATGCGGGCGCCCTTGGCATCCAAAGTCAAAT
>CANJXV010000264.1 GCA_947478935.1 Comamonadaceae bacterium | reverse complement strand
GTACACCAGCACCCCAAATTTTTGGCCGTGTTGCAACGCCAGCAAACCGAAAGCCCGCACGCCAGCCAGATGCGTTTTGCCCAGGCCTTGTCAGCTGACAGCGCGCATCTGAGCCGCCTTAATGACTCCGAGCTACGCGCCTGGGAGCGCCTATGCAAAGGGCCGCTAGACCTGGAAGCGGCCAATATGGACGACCGCGATCTGGCCCGCGCCATTGCACGCCTTGAGCGCAAAGGCTTGGCGATCTACACCGGCTTCACGCCTAGTGATGCCGCCCATGTACTGGGCATGTCCACCCACTGGAGCCAGGAAGCAGCGCTTTGCGCAGCGCGAATCTGGGCACGGCAAATGCGCCATCTTTACGGCCTGGGTAAATGGCCGCTAGGTGATGCCCAGGCGCCTGCGCGCGATGTGGTGGCCAAGATGACTCAGACCATTTGCAACAAACTGATCGAAGCCGGCTTGAACGACGCCGGGCAAATGAATGAAAGCAGCGCAGGCAAAGTAGCTGCGCTGCTCACCACCATGGCCTTGGCCCGACATGGTGCTTCTGGCTTTGGTTCGAGCGCGACTTCAGGTGCGGCAGGGCGGCCAATGCACGACGCCGAATCGGTCATTGCGAGCGAAGCGAACCAATCCACCGCGCCGTTGAAAACGAGTGCCCTTGTAACACCGCTTCACAACCATGGCGAAACCGAAGGCATTGGCAATCCAAGCGAAAGCGCTGCATCCACCACCCCGGTCAATCTGAACGATATCCCCTGGCAAACCCTGGCTGCGCCGCGGCGCAGCGGCGACACGCTGGCACAGCCCGTGTTTGCCTTGCAATTTGCGCCAGACATGCCCTTGGTAGGCGTTGGCGCACCCGCGGCCAGCTATTACCCGGCGGTGGCGCAAGGCCTGGGCGTGCGCCTGGTGGTGCCGCCGCATGCTGACGTGGCCAATGCTGTGGGCGCGGTGCTGGGCAAGGTGGCGCAGCGCGTACACATTACGGTGACCCAGCCGGTGCGCGGCACCTTCAAAGTATTCACACCCAACGGGCCGCAGGATTTCAAAGGCCTGGCGGCCGCCATTGCGCAAGCACGGGCTCTGGCGGAGCAGGAGGCTCTTGCGCGCGCGCTGGCCGCTGGCGCGCTTGACCCGCAAGTGGTGTTCAGCCAGGAGGACAACCAAGTGAATAACGACATCGACGGCAATGTGTTTTTTGAAGCCACCGTCACCGCCACCGCTTGGGGCCGCCCACTGCGCAAAATTTTGCAGGCCTGATCGCTGCGCTTCATGCTTTGGCGCAAATCTGCCTTATGCCTTTACGCTCCGCCTTAAACGCCGCTTTGCAAGTGCACGGCTTGCATTTGCGTGGCGGCTTTTGCCCGCAAGCGCACGAAGCCGTCGCGCTGCCCGATGGCCGCCCTGCCGCCGTCCTGTGGCTGGCGGGCAATGTGGGCGGCTCCATGTGGGAGGCCTTTCAAGCCTCCCCGTTAGCGCATGACGGCCTACCCCATCCCCTGGACCGCTGGAGCCGCCACATTGGCGACGCGTTAGCACAGCAATTTGGCGGCGTGGCACTCTACCCTTTTGACGGCCCGCCGAAACAGCCACATTACCACCCGTTTCAGCAATGGGCCAGCCGCTGCGAAGCCCTGTTCCCCAGCCCCTTGATGCTGCGCATGCACCGGCAACATGGCCTGTGGCATGCCTATCGTTTTGCGTTGGCCTTTCCTTCGGTAAACGCCGATGACAATGCGGCGTTTAGCCATCACAACCACGATAGCTTCGAGGATGAAAACCCTTGCTTAAGTTGTATCGAGCAGCCCTGTCTGCATGCCTGCCCAGTAGCGGCGTATGACAGCCAGAAATTTGCGGTTGAACGCTGCCGCGAGCACGTGCGCCAGGATGCAAATCAAGAATGTATGACCGGCGGATGCCTAGCGCGCAATGCCTGCCCGGTAGCGCCGCAATTGCGTTATTCCCCCGCGCAGACGCGTTTTCATATGCAGGCTTTTGTGACCGCAAAAGGATAGCAGGCCAAGCTTTGTGGCGCGCTTTTGCGTGCCAGCGCGGTCTAAAGCCCCAAACTGGCCTTGAGTTTGCGGTAATTGATCTCGGACACCCACCACATCACCGTGCCGAAAACTGCGCCGCAGCCCAACCACAAACCTGCGTTTCGCAAAGCTTGCAGCAGCTCGAAGCTGTCTCCGCGCAGCAAAGTTTGTACGCCGTACATAAATACATACAAGGGCAGACCCCAACCGATAAGTCCTCTGCGCAGCACATAGCGCAGGGCGCCGGCCTTGCGCTCGCGCTCCCAGCGCGCGACGGCGATAACGGCTACGCGGTCACCTGAAAGCGCAGCGGCAGCCGGTTTCAGCCACGCCACTGGCACTTGAGACTGCAAATAAACCGCGCGAATTTTGTCTGCGGACCAACGCAAAAACCATCTAGCCCACATTGCGTTAAGCAGCCAACCCAGCAAATAGCCCGAGAGCAGCTGCAACACCAAGGCGACCAAGAACGCCGCCACCCAAAGGCGCCCCGTGGGATGGTCTAGCAAGCGGCTTTGGGCGGGGATACCCTGTAGCCTTTCCAGCCATTGGGCAAAGAAATAACTGGGTACAAGCGCCAGCAGCATGCAGGCCAGAGGCAGCGCGCTGACCGCTACCTGAAAGCGAAGGCGTAGGTTTTGCGGCACCAGGGAATTGAAGGCGAGTGGCGTCATGGGCTTATCTTACGCATTGGTCGCAGCCTGAGCCTTGTCAGGCTGACACGCACGCGGCACGTGGCAGACTGCACCGCCGGTATGATGGTCTGCAAACCACGCGGGTACAGGCATTGCCCAGGGTTCCGCTAGACCTTGCTGCATTTTTAGGCATCCACATTTTTTTAGCTTTTTGGAGTAATTCCCATGCTCGATATGACCCACCGCACCTTGGTGACGCAAGAACAAATAAACCAGGCGTTTGCCAGCCAAGCCGCCACCGCGCTGCGCCTGCGCACATCAACCGCGCAGGAGCGGATCGCCAAAATTACCAAGCTGCGCGACGCCGTACTGGCACGGCGCGAAGAATGGTACCGGCTGGCTGCAGCGGATCTGGGTAAACCGGCAGCTGAGGTAGATATCGGCGAGATTCTGCCGATTTGCGTAGAGGCCAATGACGCCATCCGCAACTTGAAAAAATGGATGAAACCCAAGCGCGTATGGCCCACCATGATGACAGGCGGCACGCGCAGTGAAGTGCAATTCGCGCCTAAGGGACGCTGCCTGATCATCGGCCCCTTTAACTACCCGCTGAACCTGACATTGGGGCCGCTGGTGTCCGCGCTGGCGGCGGGTAACACAGTCATCATCAAGCCCTCCGAACTGACGCCACACCTCTCGGGCATGATCAGCCAGCTGATCGGTGAGTTATTTGCGCCCGATGAAGTGGCGATTTTCCAAGGCGATGCCGATGTCTCCAAGGCATTGCTGGACATGCCTTTCGACCATATTTTCTTTACGGGTAGCCCCATGGTGGGCAAGTACGTGATGGGCGCTGCAGCCAAGCACCTGGCCAGCGTGACGCTAGAGCTGGGCGGCAAGAGCCCGACCATTATTGATGCCAGCGCCGACCTGGAATTGGCGGCCACCAGTGTGATGTTCGGTAAGTTTTCCAATGCCGGGCAAACCTGTATCGCGCCGGACTATGTGTTTGTGCACGAGAGCGTGAAAGAGCGTTGGCTAGCGTGCTGCAAAGCCGAATTGCAAAAAGCGTACGGTGCTGATGCCGCAGCGCAACAGGCCAGCAAGCACTACACCCGCATCGTGAACCCGCGTCATACGGCGCGCATCAAAGCCCTGCTG
>CANJXV010000263.1 GCA_947478935.1 Comamonadaceae bacterium | reverse complement strand
GCGGCCAGTGCAGCCTTCAAGCAATACCGCGAGAGTGACGGGCAGTTTTACTTCAAGCTGCTCGATGCCAAAGGCGCGCTGCTGCTGCAAAGCACCGGCTTTGCCAACCCGAAAGAAGCAGCACAAGTGATGGGCCAGCTCAAGGCTGGGGGCGCGAGTGCATTACCGGCCTGCCAAGCCTTTATTTCCTCGGTGAACGATGCCGCAGCGCTGGACGAAGCGCTAGAGAGTTTGCGTGCACAGGCGGCATGACTTGCAATGGGCGAGGCCTGTGCAAAACCAATACGGGCTTGATTCGCGTCCTCCCTGCAACATAGGGAATATCTTGCTAACTTTGTCATCGCGCGGAGCGTAGCGACGTGGCGATCCATAAGTACGTGATTGACAAAGAACCATGGATTGCTTCGCTGCGCTCGCAATGACGGGATGCGCGTTTTTACCCAATATGTTTAGCTAAGCGCCGTGCAAGCCAAATACCTGCTGCAACTGGCTTGCCTCTCGGCGCTATGGGGTGCCTCCTTCATCCTGACCCGCATTTCTGCGCCGCAACTGGGGCCTAATTTTTCGCCCTGGCTGCGCATGGTTTTGGGCACCCTGATGCTAGCGGGCATCATGCGCGCGCTCAAGCACCGCTGGCCCACCGAGCATTGGAAGGAGTTGATGTTCATAGGCTTTCTAGCCGTGGCCGGGCCGCATGCCTTGTATTCGCAAGCGGCCTTGTTTCTACCCGGCGGTTATGGCGCGCTGCTATCGGTTACTTCGGTTTTATTTGGCGCTTTTGCCTCGGCCTGGCTGGGCGAAGAAGTGCTAACGCGCGGCAAGCTGGCTGGTTGCCTGCTTGGGCTGGCCGGTGCCGCGTTGGTAGTGCGCTTGGGCCCGGTACACCCCAGCGCGCAACTCATGCTCTCGGCGCTCACGTGCGTGTGCGCGGCAGCCCTATCGGGCATTGCCACGCCCTTCCTCAAGCGCGCCACCACGCGCATGGAGCCGCTTTCCATTACCGCTGGCATGCATGCGGCCTCGGTGCTCATGCTGCTGCCAGGCGCGGTGCATGATTTTCCGAATGCGCATTTCACGCCCAGCGCATTAGCTGCTGTCAGCGTGCTCGGTATCGCCACCTCGGGCCTGGCCTATTGGATGTTTATGCGCATCATGCAGAACGTGCCGCCCATGGCCTCGATGACCGCCAACTTTATGAGCACCGGTTTTGGCGTGCTTTGGTCGGTACTGCTGCTGGGCGAAGCCACCAGCCTGGCCATGGCGGCGGGCGGTGGATTGATTGTGCTGGCTTGCCTGCTGGTGTCAAATGTCAACCCGCTGGACTTGCTGCATCGCTCCAAACTTAAGGCCGAGCAGGACGCTTAAGCGCGCCGCCGGGCTGATGACTGAAAATGCAGGTCATCGGACTAACTCCGCGCCTGCCCTATACCCATGCCCAGCATCCTCAATATCTCTGCCTACTTGTTCACGCCGCTGCCCGATGCGGCGGCGCTGCGCGAGACATTGCATGGCCGCGCGCAAGGCTTGCAGCTCAAAGGCACGGTATTGCTGGCCCATGAAGGCATCAATCTATTTCTCGCCGGACAGGCCGAGCAGGTTCGCAGCTTTGTGGCGCAGCTGCAAAGCGACGAGCGCTTTGCGCCGCTGGCGCCCAAAGAGAGTTGGTCCGAAGAGCAGCCTTTCAAGAAGATGCTGGTGAAGGTAAAAAATGAAATCATCCGCATGAACCAGCCTGCCATTCAACCGGCGGCGGGCCGCGCACCTGCGGTAAGCGCCGCCACGGTGCGGCGCTGGCTGGAGGCTGGCGTGGACGATGCGGGCCGCCCGGTGGTCACGCTGGATACGCGCAATGCCTTTGAAGTAGACGAAGGCACTTTCAGCGGCGCGCTGGATTGGCGCATCCACAAGTTCACCGAATTCCCCGAGGCCTTTCGAGCGCACAAAGCAGAGCTGCAAGACAAGACCGTAGTGAGTTTTTGCACCGGCGGCATTCGCTGCGAAAAAGCCGCCATCTTGATGCGCGAGGAAGGGCTGGAGCATGTCTACCAGCTCGAAGGTGGCATCCTCAAATATTTTGAGGAAACCGATGGCAAACACTACAGCGGCGGCTGCTTTGTATTTGACGAGCGCCGCGTAGTGGGACCGGATTTGCAGCCTATGCCTTTGCAGGGCGACGGGTTCTAAGTCCCCTGTCGCGTTTCGATGTTTTGATGTGTCTGGTAGTCGACGCATGGATTGTCACGGCCTGCGGCCTCGCAATGACGCTACTTTCGCCAAAGCGCGTCACTTGGCAGTAATTGCGTCACTGCGCGTGGCAGTAATTGCGTCACTGCGCGTGGCAGTAATTGCGTCACTGCGAGGAGCGTCAGCGACGTGGCAGTCCATGTTTGATTAGGACTACCCCCAACTTCAATCTTTTTTGTCCGCCGGAGGCAATCGCGTTGGATGCGGCTCAACATCGCGACTAGGCACGTCGATGATGTCGTCGCTGGCCGATGGCCGCGCAGACCAGGGCGGGTTTTGCTGCCATTTTTTGTAGCTATCCATCACCACGACCAACTGTGGTTTGCGCCCGGTAAACAGCCAGCGCAGCAGCGAGAAGATAAACATCAGCGCCGCCATGCACAGCAAGGCCAGCATAAAGCCCAGTCCCAGTACCAATAAAAAAACACGAAGCAACCAGCGCATATCTACCTATCCGATTTATTCATGGCCTAAGAAGACCGGCCCAGCATGGTGCGCAAGTCGTGCATATACGCTGGCACCCTGACACATACATAGGTCGCCACCAGGGCATTTACAAGGCCGGTGAGCAAAAACACATCGGGCACCGTCAGGCCCGCGCCCAACAAGGCCCCGGCCAGCAGGGCGCTGACCACCATGAACAAGGCATTGAGAATATTGTTGGCAGCAATGATGCGCGCCCGGTGCGTGACCTGGCTGCGCTGCTGGATCAGCGCGTACATAGGCACGCTGAACAGGCCGGTGAACAAGCTCATAAAAAACAAATCGGCCATGACGCGCCAGTGTGCGCTTTGGGTTACGAAAGCGCTGGCGCCCATCAGAGGCGAAGGTGCCAAAGTGTGGGACGCGAAATACAAATCCACCGCAAACACGCTCATACCCGCCGCGCCCAGCGGCACCAGGCCCAGCCCCAGGCCAGCGCCTTTGCGGCTGAGGCTTTCGCACAGCAGCGCACCGATGCCCACGCCCACCGAAAACACCACCAACAGCAAGGACGCGACTTGCTCATCGCCATGCAGCACAGTCTTAGCAAACGAAGGAAACTGGCTGAGAAACACCGCGCCGAAAAACCACATCCAGCTGATGCCCAGCATGGAGCGAAACACCACCGGGTCTGCTGCCGCCAAGCGCAAATTAGCAGCGGTCTCGGTAAACGGGTTCCAGTTCATGGGCTGGCCTTGCATGCGCGCGGGGGTGGCGGGAATAAAGCCTGCGGCAAAACGACCGAACACCGCGAACAGCACGCAAGCCACAGCCGCTGCAGACTGACCGATATCGGGGATGGCTACCAACAGGCCACCGACCATATTGCCCATCAAAATGGCGACAAAGGTGCCCATCTCCACCATGCCGTTGCCGCCCACCAGTTCGCGCTCTTGCAGCACCTCGGGCAAATACGCAAACTTGGCCGGGCCGAACAAGGTGGAATGGCAACCCATCAAAAAAGTGCAGGCCAGCAAAACACCGACTTGCTGCGCCACGAAACCGTAAGCGGCCAGCAGCATGATGGCG
Source organism: Comamonadaceae bacterium (assembly GCA_947478935.1). Lineage (GTDB taxonomy): Bacteria > Pseudomonadota > Gammaproteobacteria > Burkholderiales > Burkholderiaceae_C > Allorhodoferax. The sequence goes on along the minus strand of CANJXV010000263.1, from coordinate 134 downwards.
ATCTCTAGGTTTTTGACCAGGCGCATGAGGCGCGCTTTGTCCCAGCGGTCGGCAATCTGTCCGCTGGTCGCGGAAAACAGCACGTAGGGCAAGATAAACAAAGCGCCTATGACCAAACCGGCCAGCGCTGGCGG
>CANJXV010000262.1 GCA_947478935.1 Comamonadaceae bacterium | reverse complement strand
CGCACGTCTACAAGTTCGACAACCAGACATCGACATTCATTGTCGAGTGCCCTGAGCACGTCTGGCTTGCTCATGGTTTGGACAAAGCCGATCAGGACGAGTCGATCGCGTTTTGCGAACAACTCTTTGCAAAGAACCTGCAAGGCGAAAAGCTGATGACCAATGCCCGCCATTTGCGCGGCTCGGCCTGGCTGAATTTCCAGCGCATCACCTGCAAAAACTGGTCCCACTTCAACGGCAACAGCCATGTGGTGCTGATGGGCGACGCCGTCCATACCGCCCACTTCGCCATCGGCTCAGGCACCAAACTAGCTCTGGAAGATGCAATTGAACTGGTGCGCCAGTTCACCCAGCATGGCGACACGCCGGCCCATATCCCCGCAGTGCTGGCGCAATACCAAAAGCTGCGGGCGGTCGACGTGATCCGCCTGCAAAACGCGGCTTGGAACGCCATGGAATGGTTTGAGGTCTGCGGCCAGCGCTATTGCGACCAGCTCGAGCCCGAGCAATTTATGTATTCCATGCTCACGCGCAGCCAGCGCATCAGCCACGAAAACCTGCGCTTGCGCGATGCGGGCTGGCTGGAGGGCTATGAACGCTGGTTTGCCGGGCGCAGCGAAATCCATGACGGGCGCCCGCCGATGTTCACGCCCTTTAGCCTGCGCTCTGTCACCCTGAAAAACCGCGTAGTGGTATCCCCCATGGCGCAGTACCAGTGCGTCGATGGACGGGCGGCCGATTACCACCTAGTCCACCTGGGCGCTCGCGCTATGGGCGGCGCGGCCATGGTGATGGCGGAGATGACATGCACCAGCCCGGATGCGCGCATCACCCCTGGTTGCCCCGGCTTGTGGACCGACCAACAAATGCAGGACTGGCGCCGCATAGTCGATTGGGTGCATAGCCAGAGCGACGCCAAGATTGCGCTGCAAATCGGTCACGCTGGCGCTAAAGCCTCTACCTGCGTGCCCTGGCAAGGCGCGGGCATGGACCAGCCCTTGCCCGAAGGCAATTGGCCGCTGATCGCCGCTTCGGCAAAGCCCTATCTAGATAAAGGCCCGGTGCCGCGTGCAATGGACCGCGCCGATATGGACCAGGTGAAAGCCGACTTCGTGGCAGCCACGGTGCGCGCTGCGCAAGCGGGCTTTGACTGGCTGGAGTTGCACTGCGCGCATGGCTATTTGCTCTCTGGCTTTATCTCGCCCCTGACCAATCTGCGCACCGACGAATACGGCGGCACGCTGGCCAATCGCTTGCGCTACCCGCTGGAAGTCTTCGCCGCCGTGCGCGCAGCGTGGCCCGATCCTTTACCCATGTCGGTGCGTATTTCGGCGCACGATTGGGTGGAGGGCGGCATCACGCCAGCGGACGCGGTGCAGATCGCGCAAGCCTTTAAAGCAGCAGGCGCAGACATGATCGATTGCTCCAGCGGCCAGGTCAGCCCGCACCAAAAGCCCACTTATGGGCGCATGTACCAAACGCCGTTTGCCGACCGCGTCCGTCAGGAGGCGCGCATTGCCACCATGGCTGTGGGTGCGATCAGCGAAGCCGACCATGTCAACAGCGTGATCGCAGCGGGCCGTGCTGACTTATGCGCCGTGGCCAGGCCGCATTTAGCCAATCCGGCCTGGACACTGACCGAAGCCGCACGCATTGGCTACACCGGTGTGGATTGGCCAAAGTCCTACGTGTCTGGCAAGCCGCAACTCGAAGCCGGTTTCGCCCGCGAACGTTCCCTGCAAGCCCAGGCCCAAAGCGCCGCCAGCGAGGAGCGCGCTTCGTGAATGCGCGCCAAAACACCGATATGGAGCAACGCGCGCATGCGGACCACCATGCCTCGCTGCGCCTATGGCTGCGTTTGTTGTCGTGTACCACGCGCATCGAAGACACGATTCGCCAGCGCTTACGCGAGCAGTTTGGCATCACGCTGCCGCGCTTTGATTTGATGGCCCAATTGGAACGCGAGCCTGAGGGCCTGGCCATGGGCGAAGTCTCACGCCGCATGATGGTGACCGGCGGCAACGTCACCACCATCGTGGACCAACTGGAGCGCGAGCAATTAGTGCAGCGCCTGCCGGTAGCTGGCGACCGGCGCTCCTACCGCCTCACCCTGACCGATGCCGGACGCACCACCTTCACCACCATGGCCCAAGCGCACGAAGCCTGGGTCCGCGAACTCTTATCGCCCCTTTCATCCAAAGAGCAGAGCCAATTAGCCACGCTTTTAGGCACCCTCAAAACCGCCAACCCCCGCCCTATTCGCAGCAGCGCCCGCAAGGAGAAACCATGAGCATCAAATACCTGCCCGGTCAGCCCCAGCAATTGCCCGGCCACAACCATGCATTGCACAACTACCAGGCTCAGCATTTCAAGTTCAGTGTGGCGGACCGTGTGGCCACCATTAGCCTCAATAGGCCCGAACGCAAAAACCCGCTGTCCTTTGACTCGTACGCCGAATTGCGCGACCTGTTTCGCGCCTTGGTCTATGCGCCTGATGTGCATGCAGTCGTGCTGACCGGCGAGGGTGGCAACTTCTGCTCGGGTGGGGATGTGCATGAAATCATCGGCCCGCTCACCCAATTGGATATGCCCGGCTTGCTTACTTTTACGCGCATGACCGGCGACTTGGTCAAAGCTATGCGCGCCTGCCCGCAGCCCATCGTCGCGGCCATTGACGGCATCTGCGCTGGGGCCGGTGCTTTGCTGGCATTGGCATCGGACATGCGGTTTGGCACGGCCCGCAGCAAAACCTATTTTTTGTTTAATAAAGTGGGGCTTGCCGGTTGCGATATGGGCGCCTGCGCGCTGCTGCCGCGCATGATCGGCCAGGGCCGTGCCAGCGAATTGCTGTTCACTGGACGCGGCCTGGGCGGCGAAGAGGCCGAACGCTGGGGTTTTTACAACCGCGTGTGTACGCCCGAAGAGCTGCGCGACCAAGCCCTGGCCATGGCCGCGCAACTAGCCAGCGGCCCGACTTTTGCCAACGGCATGACCAAAAAAATGTTGCAACAAGAATGGAATATGGGCGTGGATGAAGCCATTGAAGCCGAAGCCCAGGCCCAGGCCATTTGCATGGCTACCAACGATTTCCACCGCGCCTACCACGCCTTTGTAGCCAAGCAAACGCCGGTGTTTGAAGGGGACTGATATGGACGCCAACCCGCACAGCCATCTGCACTGGCCCTTCTTTGAAGACGGCCACCGCAGTTTCAAAACCTCACTGGACACCTGGTGCGCCACGCAACTGCAAGACGCCACGCACGACGAATCTCGCGCAGCAGTCGATGCCCGCTGCATCACCTTGGTAGGCCGCATGGGGCAAGGCGGCTGGTTGGCGCATGCGGTAGCGGGTGAAGCCTACGGCGGCGCTGCACAACAGATCGATACGCGCCGCCTGTGCCTGCTGCGCGAAACCCTGGCCTACCACGAAGGCCTGGCCGACTTTGCCTTTGCCATGCAAGGCCTTGGCAGCGGGGCTATCAGCCTGATGGGCACGCCAGAGCAGCAAGCGAAATATCTGCCAAGCGTGGTGCACGGCAAAAGCCTGGCTGCGTTTGCGCTGAGCGAACCCGATGCCGGCTCGGACGTGGCCGCCATGCAGTGCAGCGCTACGGCGGTGGACGCTGGCTACGAACTCAATGGCCGCAAGACTTGGATTTCCAATGGCGGCATCGCAGGGTTTTATGTGGTGTTTGCCCGAACTGGAGAGGCACCGGGGGCGCGCGGTATTTCGGCTTTTATCGTGGACGCAGACACGCCCGGATTGGTCATTGAAGAGCGCATCGACGTAATGGCCCCACACCCTTTAGCCACCTTGCGTTTTGATGCGGTGCGTCTGCCCGAAAGCGCGCGCATAGGCAAGGCCGGTGAAGGTTTTAAAGTGGCGATGGCCACGCTGGATGTGTTTCGCACCTCGGTCGCTGCTGCGTCCCTGGGCTTTGCGCGCAGAGCCTT
>CANJXV010000261.1 GCA_947478935.1 Comamonadaceae bacterium | reverse complement strand
TGTTGATGAAGATCGACATGGCGGTTTCTTTCTGACGGTGGCGTGGGCTTTAGGCGTGGGCTTGGACAGCGGCGACGACTTTTTGCGCCGCTTCGGCCATGGTGTCGGCGCTGATGATGGGCAGGCCCGATTCGGCCAGCATTTTTTTGCCAATATCCTCGTTGGTACCCTTCATGCGCACCACTAGCGGTACTTGCAGATTGACCGCTTTGCAGGCGGCGATCACGCCGTGGGCAATGGTGTCGCACTTCATGATGCCACCAAAAATATTCACCAAAATCGCCTTGACCTTGGGATTTTTCAGCATGATTTTGAAGGCCTCGGTCACCTTTTCTGGGGTGGCGCCACCGCCTACGTCCAGGAAGTTGGCGGGTTCCGCGCCAAACAGTTTGATGGTGTCCATGGTCGCCATAGCCAAGCCGGCACCATTGACCAGGCAGCCGATATTGCCGTCCAAGCTGATATACGCGAGGTCAAATTTGGAGGCCTCGATTTCGGCCGGGTCTTCCTCGTCCAGGTCGCGGTAGGCGACGATTTCGGGGTGGCGGTAGAGGGCGTTGGCGTCAAAGTTGAACTTCGCGTCCAGCGCTTTGATGTTCCCGTTACCTTCCAAGATCAGCGGGTTCACTTCCACCAGGCTGGCGTCGGTATCCATATAGACCTGGTAGATTTTTTGCAGCACATCGACGGCTTTGGCGGTGGAGCCTACTGGCACGCCAATCGCGTCGGCCAGCTTCTTAGCTTGTGCGTCGGTCAGGCCCAGTGCGGGATCGACGATCTCGGTGATGATTTTCTCTGGCGTGTCATGCGCTACGCCTTCGATGTCCATGCCACCCTCCGACGAGGCAATGATGGCTACGCGCTGGCTGGCGCGGTCGGTGACGGCGGAAACGTAGTACTCTTTTTTGATATCTGCGCCGTCTTCAATCAACAAGCGTCGCACTTTTTGGCCCAGCGGGCCGGTCTGGTGGGTGATGAGCTGCATGCCCAAAATCTCGGTGGCCAGTTGCTTGACTTCGTCAATCGAGCGCGCTAGCTTGACGCCACCGCCTTTGCCGCGCCCACCTGCATGAATTTGCGCCTTGACCACCCACACCGGGCCGCCGAGCTTTTGTGCGGCTTCGACCGCCTCTTGCACCGTAAAAGCGGGGATGCCGCGCGGCACAGGCACGCCAGCATTGCGCAAGATTTCCTTGCCTTGGTATTCGTGAATTTTCATGGCTTTTCTCGTTTGGAATAGTGCGCGCGGTGAAGGGCTTCACAGCGCACAAACCGGTGGGACATTAGCGGGCAACGCAATGACGCGGAACTGTATCATGGTGCGGCGCGTCAAACTTGCCTCGCGCTTACGCTGCACTGGGGGCCATTTCCGCCCCTTCCTGCCTTGCATTGAATGCCTTTTAAGCCCATGAAAAAAATCTTTATCGACGGTGAAGCCGGTACCACCGGCCTGCAAATCCGCGAGCGCCTGCAAGCCATGGCGCAGATCGAGATGCTGCGCATAGACCCGGCGCTGCGCAAAGACCATGCGGCCAAGCGCGCCTTGATGGCGCAGGCCGATGTGGTGATTCTGTGCCTGCATGACGATGCGGCCATCGCTTCGGTCGCCATGGTCGATGCGCTGCGTTGCGACACCGGCAAGGCGCCGCGCATCATCGACGCCTCCACCGCGCACCGCACCGCGCCGGGCTGGGTGTATGGTTTTGCCGAAATGTGCGCGGGGCAAAGCGCAGCGATTGCCGCCGCCGACCGCGTGGCCAACCCCGGCTGCTACGCCACCGGCGCGATTGCGCTACTGCGCCCCCTGATAGACGCGGGCTTGCTGCCAGCCGACTTTGCGGTCTGCCTGCCCTCGGTCAGCGGCTACAGCGGCGGCGGGCACAGCATGATCGAAGCCTATGAGGCCGGTAGCGCAGCGCCTTTTGAGCTGTATGCGCTGGGTTTGCAGCACAAACACATCCCCGAAATCATGCACTGCAGCGGTCTGACGCGCCGCCCCCTGTTCGTGCCCTCGGTGGGCAATTTCGCGCAAGGCATGTTGGTGCAACTGCCGCTGCATCTTGACAGCTTGCCGGGCAAGCCCAGTGCCCAAGCGTTACACGAGGCCCTGGCTGCGCACTATGCCGGTAGCGCCGTGGTGACCGTAGAGCCGCCCACCGCCGACGGCAAGCTCGACGCCGTGGCCTTGGCGGGTAGCAATCAGATGGAGTTGCGCGTCTTCGCCAACCAAGCCGCCGGCCATGCCCTTTTGGTCGCCCGCCTGGACAACCTTGGTAAAGGCGCCAGCGGCGCGGCGGTACAGAACTTGGAGTTGATGTTGGGCTGGTGAGTCGCTCAGGCCCCATCCTCATCAAATGCCCCCGACACCACGCGGGCGATGGCTTCGCCGCCAAAGCCGCGGCTTGCTAAAAAGCGCACTTGCTTAGCGCGCTCTGCGGGCGTGCTCGCGGGGCATCCGAATTTTTTGCGCCACACCTCGTGCGCGCGCGCGTATTCGCTGGCGCGTAGCTGATCCAGGGCGTGGGCCATGGCTTCGGCCTCCATGCCTTTGGATTGCATCTCTTGGCGGATGCGGGCGCTGCCCAGTTTGGCGCTGCGCCGGTGGATAAGGGAGTCGACGGCGCGCTGTTCGCTTTGCAGATCTTTGGCGGCCAGTTTGTCCAGCACTGCGGCCAGTTCGCCCGGCGTATCTTCAAACGGGGCGAGCTTGCGCTGCAACTCGGCGCGCGAATGCTCGCGGCTGCTGAGCAGGCGTAGCGCGCGGCCGGTGAGGGAAAGTTTGGAGCCGGTGGCCATGGTGCGCGTTGGTGGAAAAGCGGGGTGCGACCTGCGGAAATTGAGTAAGCGCCCGCGCCCGATTACTGCCGGGCGCGGGCACTGACCGGCTCTTAAGTGGCGGCTTCGGCCTTTTTGCCACCTTTGACTTTGGCCTCGGGCACTTCCGTGGCTCCCGCTATCAGCGGGATGCCGAGGGACTCGCGCACTTTATTTTCGATTTCGGTAGAAAGTGCGACGTTTTCACGCAAAAACTCGCGCGCGTTGTCACGGCCTTGACCGATTTTTTCGCCTTGGTAGGCGTACCAGGCGCCGGACTTTTCGATGATGTGGGCGTTCACGCCCATGTCGATGATCTCGCCGTGGCGGCTGATGCCTTCACCAAACAGGATGTCGAATTCGGCGGTCTTAAAAGGCGAGGCGACTTTGTTTTTCACCACTTTCACTTTGGTCTCGTTGCCGATGGCCTCGTCGCCTTTTTTGATAGTGCCGGTGCGGCGAATGTCCAGGCGCACTGATGCGTAGAACTTGAGCGCATTGCCGCCGGTGGTGGTCTCGGGGCTGCCGAACATGACGCCGATCTTCATGCGGATCTGGTTGATGAAGATGACCATGCAGTTGGTCTTTTTGATGTGCGCCGTCAGTTTGCGCAGCGCCTGGCTCATCAGCCGCGCTTGCAGGCCGGGCAGGGAATCGCCCATTTCGCCCTCTAACTCGGCCTTGGGAGTGAGGGCGGCGACCGAGTCGACCACGATCAGGTCAACCGCGCCCGAGCGCACCAGGCTGTCCACAATTTCCAGCGCTTGCTCGCCCGTGTCGGGCTGGCTAATCAGCAGGTCTTGCAGGTTGACGCCCAGTTTTTGCGCGTATTGGATGTCCAGCGCGTGCTCGGCATCGACAAATGCGCATTGGCCGCCCAGTTTTTGCATTTCGGCGATCACTTGCAGCGTGAGCGTGGTTTTGCCAGAGGACTCCGGGCCATAGATTTCAACCACCCGGCCGCGCGGCAGGCCGCCGACGCCCAGGGCGATATCCAGGCCCAGCGAGCCGGTGGAGACCACCTGGATGTCCTCGATTACCTCGCCTTCGCCCAGGCGCATGATGGTGCCTTTGCCAAATTGCTTTTCGATCTGGGCAAGCGCCACTTGCAGGGCTTTGGCTTTTTCAGCGTTGGCGGCGAAATTTTTAACGGGTGCGTC
>CANJXV010000260.1 GCA_947478935.1 Comamonadaceae bacterium | reverse complement strand
GGAAACGGAATTGGCAATAGCCGAAGACGCCATTCGCGACATCGTGCGCTACTACACCCGCGAGGCCGGCGTACGTTCGCTGGAGCGAGAGCTGTCCAAAATTTGCCGCAAAGTGGTCAAAGCCCTGCTGCTGAAAAAGCTGACACCCCAGGTGTTAGTCAACGCCGATAACCTCAATGATTACCTCGGTGTGCGCAAGTACACCTATGGTCGCGCCGAAGACCAGAACCAGGTCGGGCAGGTCGCGGGCTTGGCCTATACCGAAGTGGGTGGCGACTTGCTCACCATTGAGGCTGCTTTGGTGCCGGGCAAAGGCGTTATCACTCGCACTGGTTCGCTGGGCGATGTAATGAAGGAATCGGTCGAGGCCGCCCGCACCGTAGTGCGCAGCCGCGCCAAGCGCTTAGGGATCAAAGACGAGGCCTTTGAAAAGAAAGACTTGCATATCCATGTGCCGGATGGCGCTACGCCCAAGGACGGCCCCAGCGCTGGCGCAGCCATGGCAACGGCCTTTGTGTCCGCACTGACGGGTATCGCGGTGCGTGGCGATGTGGCAATGACTGGCGAGATCACCTTGCGTGGTGAGATCACTGAAATCGGCGGACTCAAAGAAAAATTGCTCGCGGCTCTACGTGGTGGAATCAAGCTCGTGCTGATTCCCGAAGCGAATGCCAAAGACTTGCAGGAGATCCCGGAAAACGTGAAAAGCGGTCTGGAAATTGTTCCAGTGCGCTGGATTGACCAGGTGCTAGAGCTGGCCCTAGTTTCGCAGCCAGTGCCCTTGCCGGATGAAGAGCCTGTCGAGGCCGTGGCTGCGGTTGGCGCGGTGGTCGTCGATCCGGTAGCGCCAGAGACTTTGAAGCACTGATCCTAGGTAAATTGAAGAAAGCGTGCGCCACTGCCGAAAATGCAGAATTTGCACGCTATAATTAAAGACGTTTCGCGGGAATAGCTCAGTTGGTAGAGCGCAACCTTGCCAAGGTTGAGGTCGAGAGTTCGAGACTCTTTTCCCGCTCCACATTCCGAAAGGGAAGCCCAGTGCTTCCCTTTTTTCTTAGTCCGGAAAATCAGTTCCAGGCTCGAGTCGGTTAAGGCGCGGTAGCAAAGCGGTTATGCCCCGGATTGCAAATCCGGTTAGTCCGGTTCGACTCCGGACCGCGCCTCCAAATAATTCCTCATCGTTGTCCCGCTCTTGTGCAGCCGGTGGCGGCGCCAAAAAATTCACCGACTTTGAACAGGGCACCTGAAATCATCATCCCAGGGAATCGGCGGCGCATCGTCGGCTTTGCAGGCGGCATCGGTGGGCAGACACTCTTTACGCAACTCCTTGAACTCCAATCGCAAGGCTACGCGCCTACTTTTTTCCGGCTGATTCAGGATGGCCGAATTAAAGGACGATCCGCCCACCAGAAACTGCTGGCGTATGGTTTTGCGGTCGGCCAAGCTGGGCGCGTCCGGAGCGCTGGCGTCCAGCAGAACGCACAGCACGCGCTGCGAGCGTTCTAAGCTGAGGTTCAGGTTGTGTAGGTAACTGCCCTCCTGGCTGGCAAAGCCTTCCACCACATAGCGGCGCAACCATTTGCGGCATTGGGGCGTGCGCGCTACGTCCAGCACCTCGGGGATAAAGGCGCGTAAAAACTCCATCCGGTCTTCGGATAACTGATTGCCATTTTTCTTGAACTCAGCCAGTGGCCCGAAGTCGATGGTTTGTCCGCTGATTTTGACGCCCCGAAATTCGGGTCGTCGCGCAATTTTGTCCATATCGGCAATACAGGCGATGATGGACTCTTCGCGGTCTTTGCGCTTGTCTTCGATCGATCGCAAGCCCTGGGTGACCACCATCAAGGCGACTGCCATGGCGACCAAAAACAGCACCATCAAAGCCGTCATCAGATCCGAAAATGAAATCCAGAAAGGCTTTTCTGCCTCCTCTTTGGAGCGCCTTCGCCTTGGCGTTTGCAATATAAACATGGCGCGCTTATTTCATGGCTGCCAGGTAACTTGATGTCTTGCGCAATTCCGCCAGCACGTCCTGCATCACGGCCACCTGTGCTTCGGTGGCTACCACTAGGCGTTCTAGGTTTTCCTGCCCTGAGCCAGCTTCGAACAGGCTATCAATCAGGTGTTGAAGGGCCTCCACCTGGCTGTAGCGCGCACTGAGCAGCGCTTTTTCAATCCAGGTAAACAGCATGGCCAGTGCGATGGCCAGCGCTGATACAAAAAACGCCTGCCCTACGGTTTGCACCAGCAGGCTGAGTTGGGTTTGCGTCGTAGCGGGGTCGGATACGTCGAAATGGATCAGCCCGTTAATCAAGCCTGAAAACGTTCCAATAATCCCTAGGCCCGTAAGTATGCCGGGCACGTGTTTGTAGAAGTCAGAGCGTAAAGGTGAGTCCACCAGCGCATAGTCCGAAAAAAAGGTTTCTGCTAGTGCCGATGCGCGCCAGCGCCGAGCCCTACTGCTGGTCGGATCGGGCAACTCGTTGCGCTTGTCCAGTGCTTCAGAATATTCGGCCCAAAGGCTAGAGAGCTGCGGGTCGCCAGCCACTTTGCTTTCGATGTCCGTCAGGTCCACCACCGCGCCGCCCGACTTGGCTTTCATGGCATTAAAAAACAGCTCGGAGAGCACCCGCACGCGGTTTTGTGGCCCGGCGGCATTTTGGCCCGCTTGGATGTCGTCCCAGGGTACATGAAGGCAGTGGGCGTATTGGGCCCATAGGTGCGCCATGCGCGACTCGGTCATCACTTCGCTTGCCAGTCTGTCCAGATCGATGGCACCATCGGTGGCGCCGGCTTTTAGGTTTTCCAACTTGTCTAGGACTTGGGCAAGGCGCACTTTCAATTGCAGTGCGGGCAGCACAAATCGGCTCAGGAAATTCAGGGCGATGAGCGTGATGAGGCTGAGCACCAGCAGCAAGTGCCATTGCTGCCAAAACCAGGTTTGAGTGAGGCTTGTCATGCGTGGCGTTCCGTTGTTGTTTGGCTGCCGATTCAGTGTAGCGGACTTGCCTTGCGGCGCCCCTCTTCGGTATTGCTGTGACGAACTTGCCTGGCGCCGCATCAGGCCTTGGGGCTAGGCGAAGGGCATGCATGCTTATGGCCTTGATTGGTTTGGGGGATTTCTCAATATGAAAAATATGTTTTCATATTGCGGGAATTAAAATATAAGTCTTTGATTCATATAAATAAATATTCCGTCTTATATAAGACATAAGAGAGGTTCTAACTCTTTGAGCCCTTAAAATTTAGTTAATAGACCGGGCTCCGCGTGGTGAATGTACGGGATCATGGGACGACAGATTTTTAAATAGCAGGAGTTTTTATGGCAAAGCAGTTCAACATTTTGATTCTGGGCGCTTCCTACGGGTCGCTGCTTGGCAGCAAGCTAATCATGGCGGGGCATCGCGTCAGCCTGGTTTGCCGTAGCAAGACAGCCCAGCTCATCAATGAGCAGGGCACTCGGGTGCGTATGGCAGTCAAGGGCCGCGCCGGCATGGTTGAAATTGATTCGCGTAAGTACCCGGGTGCATTGAATGCTAAAACGCCCTCGCAAGTGGAAGTGGCGCAATACGACCTGGTGTGCCTGGCCATGCAAGAGCCGCAGTACGGCGACACGGATGTACGTCGCCTGATGCAGGCTATTGCCCAGGCCAAGGTGCCGTGCATGTCCATCATGAACATGCCGCCTTTGCCCTTTTTGGCGCGCATTGATGGCATTGATACGGAAAGCTGCCGCCCTTGTTACTTGGACGCGGAGGTGTGGGACGGATTTGAGCCCGGCGTGATGACCCTTTGCAGTCCGGACCCGCAAGCCTTCCGTCCACCCGAAGAGGCGCCCAATGTTTTGCAGGTTGGACTGCCGACCAATTTCAAGGTGGCGCGGTTTGCCTCTGATGCGCACAATGCGATGCTGGCGCAATTGGACGCGGATATTGCTGCCGCCCGTTTAGTAGTCGATGGTGAATCCCTAGATCTG
>CANJXV010000259.1 GCA_947478935.1 Comamonadaceae bacterium | reverse complement strand
TGAGGTCTACGGTTATTGCTGGAGTCCGGAGGATGGCTCGCCGATGCGCCAGCGCGTCATCAGTGCGATGGACCACTTCACTAAAATCCACACCATGTCGGATGTCGATGCCGCGCAGTTGATACGCCGCGACGAGATCGATATTTTGGTGGACTTGCAAGGCCAGACGGCCGGTGCGCGCGCCAATATGCTGGCCTACCGGCCTGCGCCGGTGCAAATCACTTATTTAGGGTTGCCAGCCACAACCGGCTTGCCCTCGATTGACTACGTAATCGCGGACAAATTTTTGATTCCAGAAAACGAGGCTCTGAACTACTCCGAGCGCCCGATTTATATGCCCGATGTCTACCAGGTCAGCGACCGCAAGCGCAATGTTGGCCCCAAGCCCGGCCGTGCCGATTGCAATTTGCCGTCTGAAGGCTTTGTGTTTTGCACCTTTAATAACAACTACAAATACACGCCCGACTTGTTTGATGCCTGGATGAATATTTTGCGTCGCGTGCCAGGCAGCGTGCTCTTGTTGCTGGCCGATAACCAATGGTCCGAGGCCAACTTAAAGAAAGAGGCCAAGGCCCGCAAAATCGACCCCAAGCGCTTGGTATTCGGCCCGCGCCTGTCTCCGGAAAATTACCTGGCGCGCTACCAGGTGGCAGACTTGTTTCTGGACAGCTTCCCCTTTAACGCTGGCACTACCGCCAATGATGCGCTATGGATGGGCTTGCCCCTGCTCACCCTCACCGGGCGCAGTTTTGCCTCGCGCATGGCAGGCGCTTTGCTGACGGCAGCAAAAATGGAATCTTTGATTACCTATAACCTGAAGGACTACGAGGAAAAAGCCGTGGCCCTGGCCAATGACTCGGCGGAAATGGCCCGCTTACGCGCTCATTTGCAAACAGTGCGCAGCGAAGGTGTGTTGTTTGACACCTCCCGATTTGTACGCCACCTAGAAGAGCGCTTGTTGCCTTTGGCTAAGCTGGCTGCCTAAGCGTCAGGGTTGGTGGCGCGCATCTGGTAAGTGTGGGCGCTTATGACCCTGCCCATCCCAGTACTAGAAATGTCGGCCCTGCGATCTGAGCGCCTATGCTGTAAGGCGTTGTGATCTACTTGGTGCGACGAGCCATACCCACGTGTCACATCGCCATGAGGCAGCATGCTGTTACTTATTGCTCGGGTTGCCGCAGACCGTGTCGCCCGGTTTTTTCCAGCAGTGGCAGAGGACGGAAAAATCCTTCATCTGGCCTTTTTTCACGCCGCCCACTGCGCCTTGGCGACTCGCGGCGTTGGGGACATAGAGGCGGGGCAGAAAGCTTTTGCTCACCGTAGTGCCGCTGAGTAAATGCACCGTCGCACCGTGGCAGGCCAATGGTCCGGGTAAATTGTTTTTTATCTCTACCAAAAGCTCGGTGTCAGACTGCGTGGACCAGCCAGCGGCATATTGCACTTTTTTTGCCTCTGCGGCCGAAAGCTCCACCTCTTCATACAAAGTCTTGCGTTCAAACGGCGTCCAAGCTAGGGCCTTCGTACTGCTCATTAATTGCATGCAAATCAGCAAAAGTACACCAACCATCAGGCGCGCTGTTGCGCCTGTAGATCGGTGCCTTAGCTCGGTCGGGATTGTCTTAGGTATCGCCAAGACTTGCTTGCGCCTGTTGTTACCAATAAATTTTTCCATCCGCAATGCCGCGCTCATACTGGCAATGCCGCCAACTCGGCTTCACTAAAACCTGCGGCCCTGCGCGCTGCAAAGTTGAACGGCGGCTTCAAGGTTGGCGCTTTGTGCAGCAGCGCAGCTTCGCGGTAATAGGCCTCAGCCTGCACTCCACGCTGGCGGCACAGGGTATGAAACCAGCGGTTACCGATTGCCACGTGGCCCACCTCATCGGCCAAGATGCGATCCAAAATCAGGACTGCCTCTTTAGTATGGGCGTAGGGCAGGTTGCGCAACTTGGCTTGAATCAGCGGTGTGGCGTCCAGGCCGCGGGCTTCTAAGGTGCGTGGCACCAGGGCCATGCGGGCCAACACATCGTCCTCGGTGGCGACGCACATGGTCCACAGGCCGTCGTGGGCATCGAAGTCGCCATACCCAAACCCCAGGCTGCGCAAATGATCTTGAAGCAGCGAAAAATGCAAGGCCTCCTCTGCGGCCACCTGCACCCAATCGCGGTAATAGGCATCGGGCTGTCCGCTAAAACGCCAAGCGGCATCGAGCGCCAGGTTGATGGCATTAAATTCAATATGCGCGATGGAGTGCATCAAAGCGGCATGACCGGCCACGGTATGGGGCGAGCGTTTGGGTACGGCGCGGGGGTGAATCAGCAGCGGGCGGTCCGGCCGGCCTGGGCCTGCCGGAGCTTCAAAAACCGCTGCTGTATCGCAGGCCAGCGACGCGGCGCTAGCGCGCAAGGCCTGTACTGCCGCCGCTTTCTGAGTGGGGTCGGCCAGCGTGAATGTGGCCAAGGCTTGTGCGCGGAGTTCCATACCTACAATTCTAGGTACATTGCAACCCTACTTAGGAATTCCCGTGGCCGTTTACGAACTTGACCAAATCAGCCCCACCATCCCCGACTCCGCCTATGTGGCCGATAGCGCCCAGGTTATGGGCAATGTGCAACTGGGCGAGCACAGCAGCATTTGGTTCGGTGTCGTGATACGCGGCGATACCGAGCACATCCACATCGGTGAAGGAAGCAATATTCAGGATGGCAGTGTGTTGCATGCCGACTTTGGCGTGCCCTTGACCATCGGCAAGTACGTCACGGTAGGGCATAAAGTAATGCTGCACGGCTGCACGATTGGCGATGAGACCCTGGTTGGTATTGGCGCAGTTATTCTCAATAATGCCAAGATCGGCAAAAACTGCCTGGTCGGCGCCGGGTCCCTGGTTACCGAAGGCAAAGAGTTTCCTGATGGCTCGATGATCATGGGTAGCCCCGCTAAGTTAGTGCGCAGCTTGAGCCCCGAACAAATACAAGGCCTGCGCTTGATGGCGCAGCACTACATCGACAATGCATTGCGCTACAAAGCTTCATTCAACAAAATTGCCTAGGAAACATCTGCAAAAGTCCAGACCCGTCATTGCGAGCGCAGCGAAGCAATCCATTTTGGCTTACCTATTTTGCACTTATGGATCGCCGCGTCGCTGCGCTCCTGGCGATGACGGACTTATGCAGACCTTCCCTCAGTCTTTGTATTTACGCATACCCGATCCGATCGGCCAGATATTTTCCGGAGCTCCTTGTGTCCCAATTGCATAAATTTATTTTTGATGGCCTGCCGGTGCGCGGCATGCTGGTGCAGTTGACCGATACCTGGACCGAGATATTGCGCCGGCGCGCATCCAACACCCAGCATGGCGCTTACCCGGCGCCGCTGCGTGACATGCTGGGCCAGATGACGGCGGCGGCCACGCTGATGCAGTCCAACATCAAGTTTGATGGCTCGCTCACCATGCAGATCATGGGCGACGGGCCGGTCAAATTAGCCGTGGTGGAAGTGCAACCTGACTTGGTTTTGCGCGCGACCGCAACGCTGATCGGGGTACTACCCGAAGCGGCCAGTTTGAGCCACATGGTCAACGCGCATAACCAAGGTCGTTGCGCCATTACCCTCGATCCGAAAACTAAATTTCCTGGCCAGCAGCCTTACCAGGGCGTAGTGCCGCTATTTGACGACCACGGCCAGCCGATAGAGCATTTGTCCGAGGTGCTAGAGCACTATATGTTGCAGAGCGAGCAACTCGATACCACGCTGGTGCTGGCAGCCGATGCCAATATGGCTGCCGGCTTGTTGATCCAGCGCCTGCCGGTGCAAGGCGCTGGCAATCTGGAAGGCAGCATGGTGAGCCGTGAGAATGAAGATGCGATTGGCCGCGATGAGGATTACCAACGCATCGCGATACTGGCCAAAACCCTCAAGTCTGAGGAACTACTGAGCTTAGATGCCGAAACGATTTTGCGCCGCTTGTTTTGGGAAGAATC
>CANJXV010000258.1 GCA_947478935.1 Comamonadaceae bacterium | reverse complement strand
GTTGAATTTGAGACCGCCTATGTCGCCTATGAGCAGCAGGCTGCCCGCGGTGAAATCAAACCTGCGCGTATTTTGGAAGCCAGTGACCTGTGGCGCAAAATGCTCACCATGTTGTTTGAAACCGGCCACCCTTGGATTACTTTCAAGGACGCCTGCAATATCCGCTCCCCCCAGCAGCACGCCGGGGTGGTGCATTCCAGCAATTTGTGCACCGAAATCACGCTCAATACCTCAGACACCGAGACGGCGGTTTGCAATTTAGGTTCGGTCAATTTGCTGCAGCACATCAAAGACGGCGCCCTAGACCACGACAAGCTCAAGCGCACGATCACTACCGCCATGCGCATGCTCGATAACGTAATTGATATTAACTACTACGCGGTTAAAAAAGCCCGCGACTCCAACGTGCGCCACCGACCGGTGGGTCTGGGCGTGATGGCGTTTCAAGACAGTCTGTACTCCTTGCGCATCCCCTACGCCAGCGACGCCGCAGTGCAATTTGCCGATACCTCCATGGAGGCGGTCAGCTATTACGCTTACTGGGCATCGACTGAACTGGCGCGCGAGCGCGGCAGCTATTCCAGCTTCAAAGGGTCCTTGTGGGACCGCGGCATCTTGCCGCTAGACACACTGGACATGCTGGCCAAAGAGCGCGGCGGCTATGTCGAGGTGGACCGCTCATCGACCATGGACTGGGATGCTTTGCGCCGCAAAATCGCCAAAGACGGCATGCGCAATTCCAATTGCGTGGCCATCGCGCCGACGGCAACCATTTCCAACATCATCGGCGTGGACGCGTCCATCGAGCCTTGCTTTGGCAATTTGTCGGTGAAGTCGAATTTGTCGGGTGAATTCACTGTCGTCAATAGCTACCTGGTGCGTGACCTCAAGCGCATCGGTCTGTGGGATGACGTGATGGTGATGGACTTGAAACATTTTGACGGCTCACTCAGTCCTATGGACCGGGTGCCGCACGAAATCAAGCTGTTGTATGCCACCGCATTTGAAGTGGAAACCCAGTGGTTGGTCGAGGCAGCAGCGCGTCGTCAGAAGTGGATTGACCAGGCCCAGTCGCTCAATATCTACATGGCTGGCGCATCGGGTAAAAAGCTGTACGAAACCTACAAATTGGCTTGGTTGCGCGGATTGAAAACCACCTACTATTTGCGTACCATGTCGGCCACGCATGCTGAAAAATCGACCATCAGCTCGGGCCGCATGAACTCAGTGTCCTCTGCGCAAGCCGCCGCGCCTTCGGGTGGCTCTTTAATGGCGGCCGCGGCTGCGGCAGCGCAACAGCAAATGGAGTTGAGCAGCAGCGCAGCGACGGACATTAAATTTTGCGGCGTGGACGATCCCACCTGCGAAGCCTGTCAGTGAAGCCCTCGGATTCATATGACACACTCGAAATCACAGTGCGCACTTGCTCAATAGTTGCCATACCAGAGCGCGCCGCACTAAATAAAAAATATTGGAACCACTATGTTGACTTGGGATGAAGATGTAAAACCGGCCGCAATGCAGCCATTCGCTACGAGCCCTGTGGATGCGTCCGCCGAAGCTTTCGTCCGTGCACCGGCACTGAACCCGCAGGCCATGGCTGCCGCCGTGGACGCGCCGTTGATGCAGAGCGCCGCGCTTGCCGCCTCAGCCAAAGCGCAAACCGCAGCGCGCCAGCGCGTACGCGCCTCCGACAAACGCATCATCAACGGCCAGACGGATGTGAATCAGTTGGTGCCCTTTAAGTACAAATGGGCCTGGGAAAAATACCTGGCTACTTGTGCGAACCATTGGATGCCGCAAGAGGTCAATATGACCCGCGATATCGCACTTTGGAAAGACCCCAACGGTTTGACCGAGGACGAGCGCCGCATCGTCAAGCGCAATCTGGGCTTTTTTGTCACGGCCGATTCGCTGGCAGCCAACAATATTGTGCTGGGTACTTACCGCCACATCACGGCCCCCGAGTGCCGCCAGTTTTTGTTGCGCCAGGCTTTTGAAGAAGCCATCCACACCCACGCTTACCAATACATTGTCGAATCGCTGGGGCTGGACGAAGGTGAAATTTTTAGCGCCTACAACGAAGTCAAGTCGATCCGGGACAAGGATGAGTTCCTGATTCCGTTTATCGAAGCGATCATGGATCCGCACTTCCACACCGGCACACCTGAAACTGACCAAACCTTGCTCAAGTCACTCATTGTGTTTGCCTGTTTGATGGAAGGTTTGTTCTTTTACGTCGGCTTTACTCAGATCCTGGCCCTGGGTCGGCAGAACAAGATGACGGGTGCGGCCGAACAATACCAGTACATTTTGCGCGACGAGTCTATGCATTGCAATTTCGGCATTGATTTGATCAACCAGCTTAAGCTAGAAAACCCGCATTTGTGGACTGCCGAGTTCAAGGCCGAAATCAAAGCGTTGTTTGAAAAAGCCGTCGAACTGGAATACCGCTATGCCGAAGACACCATGCCGCGCGGTGTGCTGGGCATGAACGCCTCCATGTTCAAGGGCTATTTGCGCTACATCGCCAACCGCCGTGCAACGCAAATCGGCTTGGAAGCCTTGTTCCCCAATGAAGAAAATCCTTTCCCCTGGATGAGCGAAATGATTGACCTCAAGAAGGAGCGCAACTTCTTTGAGACCCGTGTCATCGAATACCAATCAGGCGGAGCATTGTCCTGGGATTAATGCTTTGTACCCTGCAACTCATATTCATAGTTCCGTGGCGGCGTACCCAGTGTGCCTGCGGACTGTGTCACCCCGTTCATGTCGCTGGGAACCAACCCAACCGCATGGATCTCTTTTTGCCAAAAAGATCGGCATAAAGTGCTCTTTGTAAATTGATCAAGGAGATAGTCATGGCAACTGCAAAAAAACCAGCCGCAAAAAAAGCGGCACCTGCGAAGAAAGCCGCCCCGGCTAAGAAGGCAGCACCTGCGAAGAAGGCCGCTCCGGCCAAAAAAGCAGCGCCAGCGAAGAAAGCCACCCCGGCTAAGAAGGCAGCGCCAGCGAAGAAAGCCGCCCCGGCTAAGAAAGCCGCCCCGGCTAAGAAAGCAGCGCCAGCGAAGAAAGCCACCCCGGCTAAGAAGGCAGCGCCAGCAAAGAAAACTGCTGCGAAAAAAGCCTCTGCCGCCGAGAGGCCTGCTGCCGCTGCGGCTCAGACCACGCTCAATCCCAAGGCCGCCTGGCCTTTCCCGAGCGCATCGAAGCCCTGATTTATTTCAGCTTCGAACCCAAGCCCGGCATGCTTTGAGCGTGCTGGGCTTTTTTCATGCGGTGGCCGTCCAATCAAATTGGTACCGATTGCTGGGTGTTTGGTGGTGCAGTGCCGCTTTCAAATCCGCATGCTCTCTGGCGTGGCAGAGCAGGCTAGTCGGCATCCGTGCAAATCTCCCGGATAGCCTTTCACTCTAAAGTCGCGCTCATCAAAATCCAGCCTTCCTGGGCATCCAGAACCTGTAATGCGCCATAGGGTGCGTAGGCGGCTTGCAATTCCTCAGCCTGTCGCTCCAATATGCCGGACAAGAGTAGGCGTCCTCCGCTTTGCGTCAGGCGGCACAAAAGCGGAGCGAGCACTTTGAGCGGCGACGAAAGGATGTTGGCCACCACCAAGCCATAGCGGCCCGTGGCGGCATCGGGCAAACCCGCGGTCAGCGTAACGCTATTGTTGTGGGCATTGTCGAACGTGGCCTGCACCGCTGCCGGATCGATGTCAACCGCGCAGACCTCGCTGGCGCCGAATTTGGACGCAGCGATAGCCAAAATGCCTGAGCCGCAGCCGTAGTCCAGCACCGTGGCGGGTAGCGGGTTACGGGCAATCCAAGAGAGGCACATGCGCGTGGTGGGGTGGGTTCCGGTGCCAAAGGCCAGGCCCGGGTCGAGCACAATGCTGTGGCTGGCTGCAGCCGGGAGTTGGTGCCAACTGGGAACGATCCAAAAATTCGGCGTAATTTCTACTGGCGCAAATTGGGCTTGTGTCAAGCGTACCCAGTCCTGGTCGGCAATCGCGGATACGCCCTGTAGCGCGCAATCGCCGAAAAAATCTTGTGCTT
>CANJXV010000257.1 GCA_947478935.1 Comamonadaceae bacterium | reverse complement strand
ACTGGGAATGACACCATGATTGAAGGCGTATTCAAAGAAGGCTTTGCCACTACCAGCTACGACGCAGTGGTGAACTGGGCCAAGACCGGCTCTATATGGCCCATGACTTTCGGCTTGGCTTGCTGCGCGGTGGAGATGATGCATGCGGCTGCGGCGCGCTATGACATCAGCCGTTTTGGCTCTGAAGTGTTCCGCGCCAGTCCGCGCCAGTCCGATCTCATGATCGTGGCCGGCACGCTGTGCAACAAGATGGCACCGGCGCTGCGCAAAGTCTATGACCAAATGTCGGAGCCGCGCTGGGTGCTCAGTATGGGTTCCTGTGCTAACGGGGGCGGCTACTACCACTACAGCTATTCCGTGGTGCGCGGCTGCGATCGCATCGTGCCGGTCGATGTCTATGTACCAGGTTGCCCGCCTACCGCTGAGGCGCTGCTTTATGGCATTTTGCAACTCCAACAAAAAATCCGCCGTACCGAAACTATCGCGCGCGCCTGATCACATCCATGACTTCTTATTCTGTTCGTCCTGAAGATACCCAGGCTGCTATTTCGCATGCGCTGGGTGACAAAGTCAAACGCATTTCGGTAGATCTGGGCGAAGTCAAAGTGTTGGTGTCCGCGCGGGACTACCACGCGGCAGCGCTTTTGCTGCGCGACAGTCCAGGCTGCGAGTTTGAACAAATGATGGATTTGTGCGCCGTGGACTATTCCACCTACGGCGATGGGCGCTACGAAGGCCCGCGTTACTGCGTGGTGGTGCATTTGTTGTCGGTCAGCTTAAATCAGCGCGTGCGCCTCAAAGTGTTCGCCACCGATGACGATATGCCGGTGGTCGAATCGATCAACGATATCTGGAACTCGGCCAATTGGTTTGAGCGCGAAGCGTTTGACCTGTTTGGCGTCGTGTTTGAAGGCCACGACGACCTGCGCCGCATCCTGACGGACTATGGCTTTATCGGCCATCCCTTCCGCAAAGACTTCCCCACCACCGGGCATGTGGAAATGCGCTATGACGCCGAACAAGCGCGGGTGATTTACCAGCCGGTGACGATTGAGACGCGCGAAATTACGCCGCGCATCATCCGTGAAGAGAACTACGGAGGCCTGCACTAAGCAGGGCTCGCTATGGCTGAAATCAAAAACTATACCCTCAATTTCGGTCCGCAGCACCCGGCCGCACACGGCGTGCTGCGCTTGGTGTTAGAGCTTGATGGCGAAGTCATCCAGCGCGCTGACCCGCATATCGGCTTACTGCACCGCGCTACCGAAAAACTGGCCGAGTCCAAGACCTATATCCAGGCCTTGCCCTATATGGACCGCCTGGACTATGTGTCCATGATGTGTAATGAGCACGCCTATTGCCTGGCCATTGAAAAGTTGTTGGGTATTGAAGTGCCCATCCGCGCCCAGTACATCCGTGTGATGTATGCAGAGATAACCCGCCTGCTCAACCACCTGATGTGGCTGGGCTCGCACGGCAATGACTGCGGCAGCTCTACGATTTTGATTTATACCTTCCGCGAGCGCGAAGATTTATTTGACATGTACGAAGCAGCCAGCGGCGCGCGCATGCATGCGGCGTATTTCCGGCCCGGCGGCGTGTACCGCGACCTACCCGACACCATGCCGCAGTTCAAGGCCAACAAGATTCGCAACGCCAAAGGCATCGCCGAGCTCAATGCTAATCGCCAGGGCTCGCTGCTGGACTTCATCGAAAACTTTACCCAGCGCTTTCCGCAATGCCTGTCTGAATACCATACGCTACTAACCGACAACCGTATCTGGAAGCAGCGCACCGTCAACATCGGTATCGTGACGCCCGAGCGTGCGCTGAATATGGGTTTTAGCGGCCCCATGCTGCGTGGCTCCGGCATCGCCTGGGATTTGCGCAAAAAGCAGCCTTATGACGTGTATTCAGAAATCGACTTTGACATCCCCGTGGGCAAGACCGGTGACGTTTATGACCGTTACTTGGTGCGCATGGAGGAGATGAAGCAGTCCAACCGCATCATCAGTCAGTGCGTGCAGTGGCTCAAAGCCAATCCCGGCCCGGTGATCACCGACAACCACAAAGTAGCTGCGCCTTCGCGGGAATCCATGAAGACCAACATGGAAGGCCTGATCCACCACTTCAAGCTGTTTACCGAAGGCTTTCATGTGCCCCAGGGCGAGGCCTATGCCGCCGTCGAGCATCCCAAGGGTGAGTTTGGTATTTACATTGTCAGCGACGGTGCTAACAAGCCTTACCGCCTGAAGATTCGTCCCCCTGGTTTTGCCCACTTGGCCGCGCTCAATGAAATGGCCAAAGGCCATATGATTGCCGACGCGGTATCGATTATCGGCACCATGGACATTGTTTTTGGAGAGATAGACCGATGATGTCGGATGCCACCCAGGCGCGCTTTGATCGCGAAGTCGCCAAATACCCGCCGGACCAGAAACAGTCGGCTGTGATGGCCTGTTTGTCCATCGTGCAACAAGAACAAGGCTGGGTCAGCGCCGAAAGCGAGCGCATGGTGGCCGACTACCTTGGCATGGCGCCGATTGCCGTGCATGAGGTAAGCACCTTCTACAACATGTACAACCTCAAGCCGGTGGGTAAATACAAGCTCAACGTCTGTACCAATCTACCCTGCCAACTCGGCGGCGGCGCGCAGGCACTGGCGCATCTAGAAAAAACACTTGGCATCCACGCTGGAGAGACCACCAGCGACGGCTTGTTCACCCTGCAACCGAGCGAATGCCAGGGCGCTTGCGCCGATGCGCCGGTGCTGCTGGTCAACGACCGCCATATGTGCAGCTTTATGAGCGATGAAAAACTCGATCAATTGGTATCGGGCCTTAAGCAAGCGGAGGGCGCGCAATGACGCTGCAACAGGTATTGGCACCGTTCCAGGCCACCGGCAGGGAAAGCTCATTTCATGGCCGCCACAAAGGAGCGCAAATTCTGGCTGATCTGGATGGATCCAACTGGGGTATTGCGGCCTACCAGGCGCGTGGTGGCTACCAGGCCTTGCGCAAGATTTTGGGCCAGGACGGCGGCGAAGGCCTGACGCAAGATCAGGTGATTGCGACGGTTAAAGAATCCGGCTTGCGCGGTCGCGGTGGTGCGGGTTTTCCGACAGGCCTGAAGTGGAGCTTTATGCCTCGCCAGTTTCCGGGACAAAAATACTTGGTTTGCAACTCCGACGAAGGCGAACCAGGCACCTGCAAAGACCGCGACATCATGCAGTTCAATCCGCATTCCGTGATCGAAGGCATGGCGATTGCCGCGTATGCCATGGGCATTACGGTAGGCTACAACTATATCCACGGCGAGATTTTCCAGACCTATGAGCGATTTGAAGCCGCCCTAGAAGAAGCCCGTGTAGCCGGTTTTCTGGGCCAGCACATCATGGGCAGCAACTTCAGCTTCCAGTTGCATGCAACCCATGGCTTTGGCGCGTATATCTGCGGTGAAGAAACCGCATTGCTTGAATCGCTGGAAGGCAAAAAAGGCCAGCCGCGCTTTAAGCCACCGTTCCCGGCCAGCTTCGGCCTGTACGGCAAGCCCACCACTATTAACAACACCGAGACTTTTGCAGCGGTCCCTTGGATAATCCGTAACGGCGGCGCGGCCTATCTTGCTTGCGGCAAACCCAACAACGGTGGCACCAAGATTTTTTCTGTCAGCGGCGATGTGCAACGACCCGGCAATTACGAAGTGCCCATGGGCACGCCTTTTGCCGAGTTGCTGGAAATGGCTGGCGGCATGCGCCCGGGCCGCACGCTCAAGGCGGTTATCCCCGGCGGTTCCTCAGCGCCGGTATTGCCTGCCAGCATCATGATGGACATCACCATGGACTACGATGCCATCGCCAAGGCCGGCTCCATGCTGGGTTCAGGCGCGGTCATCGTGATGGACGATACGCGTTGCATGGTCAAGTCTTTGCAGCGCTTGTCTTACTTTTATTCGCACGAATCCTGCGGCCAATGTACGCCTTGCCGCGAAGGCACGGGCTGGCTCTGGCGCATGGTGGACCGCATTGAAAACGGCCAAGGCCGCGCCAGCGACCTCGACATGCTCGACAGCGT
>CANJXV010000256.1 GCA_947478935.1 Comamonadaceae bacterium | reverse complement strand
GACGATCATCGCCACCTGATTTTTTATTTCTCGAGTTCTACGACATGCCCTTGCCACCCGCGCCGACCAAGCCCGCTGACAAACTCTCCCAATCCGCTTTCTCCAAGTCTGGTCCACAGAGCAAGCCGGCAAGCGCTAAGCGCTCCGCCGCTGCCCGCGAATTAGAGGCGAAAGTGCCAGCACGTATCGCGCCACTTGAACAACAACTCGCCCCTGGCAAGGTTGCGCAGGTGATTCCCATCACCGCGGCACTGCCTAGCAACAGCTACCCTCAATCGCGCGCGCCACAGATGGAAGCGCGAACACAGCCAGACGATGAGCGACCTTCCGCCAAAGCGATTCGCAAAGCAGGCGCCCGTGGAGAGAAAAAAACGCGGCGCACAGGACCGGCCAAGCTGTTTGTGCTTGACACCAATGTCCTACTACACGACCCGATGTGCTTATTCCGCTTTGAGGAGCACGATATTTTTCTTCCAATGATTGTTCTGGAAGAGCTCGATGGGCACAAAAAAGGCATGACTGAAGTTGCGCGCAACGCGCGACAAACCAGCCGGACTTTAGATGCCTTGGCTGGCACTCCGGGGGCCGACATCAGTAGTGGCTTCAAGCTCGATAGCACCGGCCAGCGTGAAGCCAAGGGCAAACTGATGTTTCAGACACAGGCGCTGGACTACAGCCTGCCAGGCAGTCTGCCGCAAGGCAAAGCGGACAATCAGATCTTGGGCGTGGTAGCCGCTTTACGCACCCAGCATGCGCCGCGCGAAGTGGTGCTGGTGTCCAAAGACATCAATATGCGCGTTAAAGCCCGCGCGCTGGGCCTAGTCACCGACGACTACCAAAACGACAAGGCACTCGAAGATGGCGATCTGCTGTACTCCGGCGCCATGGCCTTGCCGCCCGATTTTTGGGCCACCCATGGACAAAAAATTGAAAGCTGGCAGCAAGGGCAGCACAATTTTTACAAAATCGATGGCCCTACCGTGCCACAGATGCTGATTAACCAGTTTGTGTATTTCGAGTCACCCGGCGAACCCAGCCTTTATGCGCGCGTGACCGAGATCCGTGGCAATACGGCAGTGCTCAAAACCCTGCGCGATTTCAATCATTTAAAGAACGCAGTTTGGGGCGTGAGCACACGCAACCGCGAGCAAAATTTTGCAATGAATTTGCTTATCGATCCGGATGTGGACTTTGTAACCCTGACTGGAACTGCGGGTACGGGTAAGACTTTGATGGCCCTGGCTGCCGGGCTAACCCAGGTGCTGGACGACCGGCGCTATACCGAGATCATCGTCACTCGCGCCACAGTTAGTGTGGGCGAGGACATCGGCTTTCTACCGGGCACCGAAGAAGAAAAAATGGGCCCCTGGATGGGCGCGCTGGACGACAATCTGGAAGTACTTGGCAAAACCGACAGCAGCGCCGGCGAATGGGGCCGCGCCGCCACCTCCGAGCTGATTCGCAGCCGAATCAAGATCAAGAGCATGAACTTCATGCGGGGTCGTACGTTCCTGAACAAGTACGTCATCATCGACGAGGCGCAAAACTTGACGCCCAAGCAAATGAAAACCTTGATCACGCGCGCTGGACCTGGAACCAAAATTGTTTGCATGGGCAACTTGGCTCAAATTGATACGCCTTACCTGACCGAAGGTTCGTCAGGCCTGACATTCGCGGTGGACCGCTTTAAGGGTTGGCCGCATGGAGGACACATCACGCTGGCACGTGGTGAGCGCTCTCGACTGGCAGACTTCGCCAGCGACGTGCTTTAGGTCTTTGGCCTAAAAGTCCCCACCGCCGCCGTGCGCCAAGTTTTCGAACTTGGTGATATTGCGCAGGAATGCCAGCTTGACGGTTCCAGTGGGGCCGTTACGCTGCTTGGCAATAATGATCTCCGCGACGCCCGGTTCTTTGCACGCTTCTTTGGTGTAGTACTCGTCGCGGTAAATAAACATGATGATGTCGGCGTCCTGCTCGATGGCACCAGACTCGCGCAAATCGCTCATCATGGGCCGTTTGTCGGGCCGCTGCTCCACACTGCGATTGAGCTGGGACAAAGCCAAGACTGGGCACTTCAATTCACGCGCCAGCATCTTCAATCCACGCGAAATTTCACCTAATTCGGTGGCGCGGTTTTCACCATCGCTGGTGCCGTTCATGAGTTGCAAATAATCCACCACAATCAAACCGAGTTGACCGCAACTACGCGATAAGCGGCGCGCGCTAGAACGCAAATCGCCGGAGCTCAGCCCAGCGCTTTCGTCAATATGCAGAGAAATTGTGCGCAGCTTTTCTATGGTCTCGGTCAGGCGCGGCCATTCTTCCTCGGTCAGTTTGCCGGTCCGCAAATGGCTTTGGTCGATGCGCCCAATCGATCCCACGATACGTACGGCCAATTGCGCGGCGCCCATTTCCATAGAAAACACGGCCACGGGCAGACCTTCGTTGAGCGCCACATGCTCGGCAATATTAATCGCCAAGGCTGTTTTACCCATAGACGGTCGGGCTGCCAGCACCACCAGATCGCCCGCCTGCAAGCCAGCAGTCATGCGGTCTAGATCGTAAAAACCTGTGGGTACACCGGTCACGTCATTGGGGTTGTCGGCCATCTCCTGCACGCGGTCCAGCAGTTTGATGACCAGGGTGTCCATAGCCTGAAAACCATCGCTATTGCGTTTGCCCTGCTCGCCGATATTGAATATCTTTTGCTCGGCCTGGTCCACGATGTCGGATACCGCACGCCCCTGGGTGTTGAAGGCGCTGGTGGCAATGTCGTCGCTGGCGGTGACTAGTTTGCGCAAGATGGAGCGGTCACGCACGATTTCGGCGTAGCGTCTGATATTGGCCGCGCTGGGTACGTACTGGGCCAGCGAATTGAGATAGACCAGTCCGCCCACCTCCTCGCCATGGCCCTGACTTTGCAGATGCTCGTATACCGTGATGACGTCGGCAGGCCGGCTGCTATTGACCAGAGACCCGATAGCGCCGAAGACGAGCTTGTGCTCGTAGCGGTAAAAGTCGCCCTCTTGCACTACATCGCTGACGCGGTCCCAGGCATTGTTGTCCAGCAGCAGGCCACCTAGTACGCTGGACTCGCCCTCGATCGAATGCGGCGGAATGCGCAGTTGCGCCAGTTGCCTGTCAGGCACCACATCGTCCGGCTCTAAACCGTCTTCAGACATGCATCCATCCTTTTATTTGCCACCATGCAGAATGCCTTGCACCCTGTTCCAACGGGACGATATTCCATTAAAAAAGCCGCGAGGGCGAACCCAGGCGGCTTTAGGAGCCAGGTGCCGCAGGGCCGCGACCCTACAGCTTAACCTGAACCAGTTCGCAAGCTATCAAGTCGATTCGCCGTACACCGACACGGTGATATCGACGTTCACGTCGGTGTGCAAAGACACACTAACCTGAGTATCGCCCACCAATTTGATCGGGCCATTGGGCATACGGATATTGGACTTGACGACTTCGTAGCCACCCTTGACCAATTCTTCAGCGATGTCCGCATTGGTAACCGAACCAAACAAACGTCCATCGACACCGGCTTTTTGGGTTAGTTTGATGGTGGTACCGCCGAGTTTTTCACCCAGTGCCTGGCTGGCAGCCAGCTTGGCGGCAGCGGCTTTTTCTAATTCAGCGCGGCGTGCCTCGAATTCGGCTTTGGCCGACTCGGTGGCGCGGCGTGCGCGGCCAGACGGAATCAGGAAATTACGCGCGTAGCCATCTTTAACTTTGACGATTTCGCCTAGATTACCAAGGTTAACGACCTTGTCGAGCAGAATAATTTGCATGGTCGAGCTCCTTAAATCTTGTGTTGGTCGCTATAGGGCAACAGCGCCAAAAAGCGCGCGCGCTTGATAGCGGTGTTGAGTTGGCGCTGAAAAATCGCGCGTGTGCCGGTCAAACGGGCGGGGATGATCTTCCCGTTTTCCGCGATGAAATCGCGCAAGGTGTCGATGTCCTTGTAGTCGATCTCTTCCACACCGGTAACGGTGAAGCGGCAAAAGCGCTTGCGCTTGAACAGCAGCGATTGGGTATTGCGCTTGGGGCGCTTGTCTTTGTTGAACTTCTTGAACG
>CANJXV010000255.1 GCA_947478935.1 Comamonadaceae bacterium | reverse complement strand
GGCCTTCGCGCCCATAGACCGCCGCCTCCAACTGGAAATAGCCCGTTTCGCCCTGGGCGTTGGAAAAGTCTTTGAGCGTACTGCCGCCGATCTGCACCGCCCGCGCCAGCACCATGCGTATGGCGGCGTGCAAACGGGTAGCACGCGCCAGGCTGATGCGCTCGGCCCGGGTGGTCGGCCGGATACCGGCCATGAATAGCGCCTCACTGGCGTAAATATTGCCAACGCCCACCACCAGTTCGCCGCCTAGCAGCACTTGCTTGATAACTGTCTTGCGTTTCTTCAGTACTTGCCAAAATTCCTTGGCTTGGAAATCGTCGCCCAAGGGTTCTACCCCCAGCCTGCCCAACAATTTGTGAGCCTTGGGGCTGGCCTCTGAAGGCACAAACACCACGGCGCCAAAGCGGCGCGGGTCGTGCAAGCGCAGAGTGCCCTGGCTGGTTTGCAGGTCCATATGGTCGTGCTTACCGGCTAAACCAGGTGCATGCTCAAAACGCAAGCTGCCCGACATGCCAAGGTGCAGCAACAAAAGGCCTTCGTCTAAATCCAGCAACAGATATTTACCCCGGCGCCGCACGCCCAACACTTGGCGACCCGCCAGGGTTTGCGGCTCGCAATCCAAGGGCCAGCGAAGGGCTTTGCCCATACGCAGCGCCAGGATGCGCGCCCCGGCAATGCGATCAGCAAAGCTCAGGCGCGTCACTTCAACTTCGGGTAATTCGGGCATGGGTGGAGTAAGTAAAGCAAAGCCGATGTAGGGGCATGGGCCCGGACGGGCGGTCGTTTGCGTAGGCCTTGGATTATTATGTCCGCATGTCACGCATCCCCTATTTAATGGCCCTGGCGATGCTCGCCCTCGCGCCCGGCGCGCACGCCCAATCGGCCAAAGCGCCGCTGCCCGAAACAGTTGCGGCAGACAAAGCCCCGGAGCGCTCTGCGCTCAACGCTTCCATCTTTTATCAGGTGATGCTGGCGGAACTTAGCTTTAACAACGGCGACATCGGCGCGGCCTACAGCCTTATGTTGCACGCCGCGCGCGAATCCAACGAGGCACAACTGTTTCAGCGCGCAGTGGACATGGGCTTGTCCGGGCGCGATGCCAATGCCGCGGTGAGTGCGGCTAAGGCCTGGCAGCAAGCATTGCCGCAATCGCAAGAGGCGGACCGCTACCTGTTGCAATTACTGATCGGGCTTAACCGCCTGCCCGAAACCCTGGCACCCTTACAGCGCAGCGTAGCGCGGGCAGCGCAAGCCGAACGCGCCACGCTCGTCACTGCGCTAACGCGCTTGTATCTGCGCGCCAACGACAAAGCCTCTGCCGCTGATGTGGTCGAAAAAGCCTTGGCCGCAGAGCTGGGCAACCGCAGTAGTGGACCGGCTAGCTGGGCCGCGATCGGCAATTTACGCCTAGTGGCTGGCAATCGCGCAGCGGCACTGGCGGCGGCGCGCAAAGGCGCTGCCTTGGCACCTTTATCGGACGATATTGCGTCCCTGGCTATCAATTTGCTTGATGGCAGTGGTGATGATCTGGATGCACTACTGACCAACTACTTTGCCGCCACGCCTTCGGCCAATGTACGCATGGGCTATGTCCGCAAATTGATCGAATTGCAGCGATATCCCCAAGCGCTGGTACAGGCGACCTTGTTGACGCAGGCGCAGCCTGACTATGCGGACGCCTGGTTGGTGCGCGGCTCAATTGAATTTCAAAACCAGGACTTGCAGCAGGCCGAGCAGTCCTTGAGCCGTTACTTGGCAGCTTTACCCTCAAGCCGTACCCAAGAGGACTCGGAGGAGGACAGTCTCACTCCGCGCGGCATCGTGCAAGCGTATTTGCTGCTATCGCAAATCGCAGAAAAGCAGGGCGATTTTGCAAAAGCCCAAAGCTTTTTGGCGCGAATCAACAGCCCGCAAGATATTGCACGCGTACAAATACGCCGCGCCTTGATGTTTGCCAAGCAGGGTCGCATGGATGAAGCGCTGTCTTTGGTACGCAACCTGCCTGAGGATGATGCCGACCAGGCGCGCTCCAAGTTGCAAGCGCAATTGCAAATACTGCGCGAAGGTCGGCGCGAAGAGGAAGCCTATGCGCTAATTAGCCAAGCGAACCAGAAAACTCCCGACGATGTTGACTTGTTGTACGACCTGGCCTTGTCTGCTGAAAAACTGGGTCGCCCCGATGAGATGGAAAAAATCCTGCGGCGCGTGATCACACTGCAACCCGATTACCACGCCGCCTACAACGCATTAGGCTATTCACTGGCCGACCGCAACCAGCGCTTGCCCGAGGCTCGCGAGTTGATCGAAAAAGCACTGAAGTTCGCACCTAACGACCCCTTCATACTGGACAGCTTGGCTTGGGTGGAGTTTCGAAGTGGTAACAAGGCCGAAGCAGTGCGCATCCTGCGCGCCGCCTACAGCACTCGCCCAGATGCGGAAATTGCGGCGCACCTGGGCGAAGTTTTGTGGGCGATGAATCTTCGCGCGGAGGCTAATGCCGCCTGGGCCAAGGGGCTGGAGCTCAACCGAGATAACGACACGCTCAAGTCCACCATCTTGCGGCTGCGCGGCAGCAAATGAGCGCCAGGCTGCCATCGGCCCGGTGCCTTTTTGCAGCTTTTTTTGTGTTGCTTTTTATGCTACTAACCGCCTGCAGCACACCCACTAAACGGCAAGAGTATGTGACCCCCAACGATGTTTGGGAAGGTCGCTTGTCCGTCCAGGTGACCGGTGATACAACGCAGCGCATCAGCGCAGATTTTTTTCTGGAAGGTACGGCTCGCCGTGCCAGCCTGACGCTTAACTCTCCGCTAGGAACCCGCATGGCACGTATGCAGTGGGACGCCACTTCGGCCACGCTCGAATTGGGTGATCAAAAGCGCAGTTTTGAGTCTGTGGATGCCATGACCACCCACGCCCTGGGCAGCGCCTTGCCCATGGAAGCTTTTTTTGCTTGGTTGCACGGGCGGCCCGACAGCGCGCCGGGTTGGGAGTTACAAACCCTAGAAATGCTGCAAGGCCGCATCCGTGCGCGCAGCGTGGACCGCACGCCCGCAGTGCAAATCGACCTGGTGCTCGAACCCAGATAATGCAGGCCATGCAGGCGCTTTACGACATTCCCGCCCCGGCCAAGCTCAATTTGTTTTTGCACATCACCGGGCGGCGCGCTGACGGCTACCACTTGCTGCAATCGGCATTTATGCTGATCGACTGGTTCGACCGACTCCATTTTGATTTGCGCAAGGATGGCCAGATCACCCGCGAGGACCTGACTTGGGCCCTACCCGAAGACGATTTATGCTTGCGCGCCGCTAAAGTACTTCAAAGCGCCAGTGGCTGCGCCTTGGGCGTGCACATCGGCATTGCCAAATCCGTGCCCGCCCAGGCTGGTATGGGCGGCGGCTCCTCGGACGCCGCCTCCACCCTGCTGGCCCTCAACCGGCTTTGGAAGCTGGGCTGGACGCAGGCGCAATTGGCCGCCATCGGCCTGCAACTGGGCGCCGACGTACCCTTTTTCCTGCTCGGGCAGCATGCCTGGGTCGAGGGCGTGGGCGAACAGCTAACGCCGATTGACCTACCTGCTGGGCGTTTTGCGGTGCTCAAGCCAGATGCTGGTTTGGACACGCGCAGCGTCTTTGCGCACCCGCAGCTGGAGCGCAATACCGCCCTTGCTATAATTTCAGGCTTCGCTGCAAACCCCTACGGCTTTGGCCGGAACGACTTGCAGCCGGTCGCCGAACTACTTTGCCCGGCTGTGGGCCAGTCTATTGCCTGGTTTGCCGGACAGGGATTGCCCGCCAGGATGACGGGTTCAGGCAGTGCGGTGTTTGCAGCACTGCCAGCGGATACCCCACTGCATGAAGCCCCTGGCAACATTGCACTGCGGGTTTGCAACAGTTTGGAGACGCATCCCCTGCAAGGGTGGTGTTGAAAGCGTTGGTTTTCGGTTGGCAGCTTTTTGCTGGCAACCCGTGTAGGGGAATCGCCAAGTTGGTTAAGGCACTGGATTTTGATTCCAGCATGCGAAGGTTCGAATCCTTCTTCCCCTGCCAAATTTTATTAACGGTACAGCCAGACGGCCCGATAAAGT
>CANJXV010000254.1 GCA_947478935.1 Comamonadaceae bacterium | reverse complement strand
GAATAGGCCGTAGCCAAGGACCAGCTTTGCGCCAGGATGGGCGAGAGCGCATCGGCGACGCCGCTGTCCGCCGCCGAGAGTGCATAGACCGTGCCCAGCGCACCGACAGCCACTTCGCGCGCGGCCATGCCGGGCACCAGGGCTATCGAAATTTGCCAGTTAAAACCTATGGGCGCAAACACATATTGCAGCGCGTGGCCCAATATACCCGCCACGCTATAGCCAATCGCCGGGCCTTGACTGGCGTCCCAGCCTGCAGGTGGCGACGGGTAGCTAGATAGAAACCACAAAATCACCATTAGCGAAAAAATAATGCCACCGACGCGCTGCATAAAGATACGCGCGCGTTCCCACAAACCTTGGCCCAGGTTACGCAAACTGGGGACGCGGTAAGGCGGTAACTCCAACATCAAGGGCTGGTAGGCCGACTTCATCCAAACCCGCTTGAATGCCCAAGCCACGGCCATGGCCGATATGACGCCGGCCAGATACAGGCCAAACAAGGTGAGTCCGCGCAGGCTAAGGCCCCACACCGTGCGCTCGGGCACGAAGGCGCCAATCAGCAAGGCATAGACCGGCAAACGCGCCGAGCAAGTCATGAGTGGCGCCACCATGATGGTGGCTAGGCGGTCGCGCCAGTTGGCAATCGTGCGCGTGGCCATGATGCCGGGAATGGCGCAGGCAAAGCTGCTGAGCAGGGGAATAAATGCGCGGCCCGACAAGCCGACTTTGCCCATCACGTTGTCCAGCAAAAACGCAGCGCGCGGCAAATAGCCTGAATCTTCTAAAAGCAGGATAAAGAAAAACAAAATCAGAATTTGCGGCAGGAAAACCAGCACGCCGCCCGCACCGGCAATTACCCCATCGACCAACAAACTGCGCAGAGGCCCTTCGGGCATGGAGGCCAGCGTCCAGTCGCCCACCGCGGCCATGGTCTGCTTGATTACATCCATGGGCACTGCGGCCCATGAAAACACCGCTTGGAAAATCAGAAACAACACGGCGGCCAACACCAGCAAGCCCGCCACAGGGTGCATCAGGACTGCATCTAACCGGTGCTGAAAGCGCGCGCGCTGCGGCGCCACAGGCGCCACCAACGCAAGTAGGCGGCGTACTTCGCGCTGCAAGTCGCCAATGGTGGGCGTGGCGCCTGCTCCCGGCGCACTAGCCGCAGCCGCTGTGCCAATGGCGATTGCGGATACTGCAAATGGCAGACCCTGCAGCAAGGTTTGCAATTGCTGCAGCAAAGCCGCATGGCCCTGGCCCCGCACCGCGACGGTCTCCACCACTGGACAGCCCAGCTCGGTTTGCAGGCGCGCCACGTCAATCGCCAGGCCATTGGAGCGGGCCACATCGACCATATTTAGTGCAACCACCAACGGCCGACCCAGGGCTTTGAGCTCTAGCACCAAGCGCAAATTCATGCGCATATTGGTGGCATCGACTACAGCCACCAGGACGTCGGGCAGCGCTTCGCCCGCGCGCACACCAAGTAGCACATCGCGCATGACCTGTTCGTCGGGGGTGGCCGGTGTCAGGCTGTAGGCGCCGGGCAAGTCCAGCACCGCTAGCGGCGTGCCGTCGGCTAAGCGGGCCTGGCCTTCTTTGCGCTCGACGGTGACACCGGCGTAGTTAGCCACATTTTGGCGCGCACCGGTCAATAAATTAAATAACGCGGTTTTGCCGCAATTGGGGTTTCCCACCAACGCCACCGTCCAAGGCGCACTGCGTGCAGCGGTATGCGGGGCCAAAGCAGCTTGCATTAGCGGGCTTAGAGTGGGTTCACTTCGATGCAGCCTGCTTCGAGCAGGCGCAGGGCAAATTGGGTATCGCCCACTTGCACCGCTAGCGGTTCGCGACCACCCGGCCCCCGGCGCAGCAGGTGCACCGGCTCGCCGGGAATAAAACCCAACTCACCCAGCCGACGTGCAGTATGCGCATGCTGGGCGTCACCGCCATGCACGCGCGCCACCACGGCATGGGAGCCGCTGGGCAATTCGGACAAGAAACAAGAGGTGCCGGAGCCAAGCATGCAATAACTACTAGGGGGCGGTTAATCTAAATGAGAGTGTATCTCATTTAGATTAGGGAATAAAGTCGCCCAGTTGGCCTCAAACCCGCGCCCGCCGCGAATCTGCACAATCGAATAACTTCGTCACCCTGCGCTTTGGTACAGGCCGGTGCGAGGGAACGATGCGCCTACTCGTAAGCTACGACGGCACGGCCCTGGTCGGCATGGGCACGCCAGCGGGCTAGTGCGGCATCGCTGGGATAAAAACGGGCCGCATCGCCTAGCTGCACTTCGGCGCTTGCGCCTTCGCCCGGCAGGTCCTGGGGCCCGCTGTCCGGCGGGCATTCCAGCACAAAGCGCACCGCCAGGCCACGCACCAATTCTCCCTGCTCGCTCATTTCGCGCTTGGCAGGAAACTCGCGCAGCAGCTGCGCCACATCGGGCGCGCGCCCGTCGGCTTTCACTGCGACGCGCAAATACCGCCCGAAACGGCAACGCGCCTGCTCTAGGTCCCACATCTGGGTAATCGTAAATTGCATACCGCCCGAGAAGCGATCGGCCTGCACTTTACCCATGGCAATCACCAGCGCATCTTCTTTGAACCAGTGCTTGTGGGAATTGATCAGCGCTTCATCCGCACGGGCCTCGATAGCACCGGATTTATCGTCCAGTTTGAACAGTGCCAATTTGCCGCGCTGCCCGTTGATGATGCGCATGTCGGTGACTATGCCCGATAGCAATTGCGGCTCGCGAGTTTCCAGCAATTCTTCAATCGGGCGCTTGGCAAAACGCCGTACTTCCTGCGCCACTTCGTCAAACAAATGGCCAGACAAATAAAAGCCGACAGCGGTTTTTTCTTGGGTCAGTCGCTCTTTTACGCCCCAGGGCAAGGCCGCCACCAACTCGGGTTCTTGGGTGCTGGAGCCATGCCCGTCGCCGTCGTCCATGTCAAACAGACCAACCTGGTGCACATTGGCACTGGCCGCCGCTGAAAACTCGAAGGCTCGGTCCACCGAGGCCAGCAGACAGGCGCGGTTGAGTTCCAAGGTATCAAAAGCACCGGCTTTAATCAGCGCCTCGATACAGCGCTTATTGATGCGGCTGCGCTCTACACGGCGGCAAAAATCAAACAAGCTGGTAAATGGACCGGGCTCTGCCGTTGGACCACGCCCCTCGCGCGCCGCCACAATCGCCTCGATGGCCTGTTGGCCAGTACCTTTAATAGCACCCAGCCCATAGCGGATTTCTCGGTTGGAGATCGGTTCAAAGCGGTGCATACCCCGGTTGATATTGGGTGGCTCAAACTGCAGATTTAAGCGCTCGGCGTCTTCAAACAGGAGTTTGAGCTTGTCGGTGTTGTCCATCTCCACCGTCATATTGGCGCAGAAAAACTCGGCGGTGTAATGCACCTTGATCCAGGCCGTGTGGTAGGCCAAAAGCGAGTAGGCGGCGGCATGCGACTTGTTAAAGCCATAGCCGGCAAAGCGCTCCATTAGGTCAAATATTTCGTCTGCTTTTTCTTGGCCGATGTCGTTCTTGGCCGCACCGGCGCGAAAGATGTCCCGGTGCTCGGCCATTTCTTCGGCTTTTTTCTTGCCCATGGCCCGGCGTAACATATCGGCACCGCCCAGCGAATAGCCGCCCAAAATCTGCGCGGTCTGCATCACCTGTTCCTGATAAACCATGATGCCATAGGTCTCGGACAGCATCTCGGCCACCAGCGGATGCGGGTACTCCACTTCTTCGCGCCCGTGTTTGCGCGCCACAAAGCTGGGGATCAAGTCCATGGGGCCGGGACGGTACAAGGCGTTCAACGCAATCAGGTCTTCCAATCGCGTGGGCTTGGCATCGCGCAGCATGCCCTGCATGCCACGGCTTTCAAACTGGAATACCGCTTCGGTTTGTCCAGCAGAAAACAGGCGATACACCGCTTCGTCATCTAGTGGGAGGTCTTCGTAATTAAATCGTTCCTGGCCTCGGTGGCGAGTCCGGATCAGGTCGCGCGCGATCTCCAAAATCGTGAGTGTGGCAAGGCCCAAAAAGTCAAACTTCACCAGGCCAATGGCCTCGACATCGTCTTTGT
>CANJXV010000253.1 GCA_947478935.1 Comamonadaceae bacterium | reverse complement strand
CCGCCTGTGCGAAAGGCTCGCTCAAGCACATAAGCAATCAAATTCATTCCCCGCTTCCATCGGCCAAGATAGTTGTCGCCGAGCGGTCAGGATAGTTGACATCGACCAGATGGTTGCATCGTTTGCTACTCAGGGGCTGGTCAGCAGGTCACCTACTTGCACCGGATCGCTGATATCGCTGATCAATGCATAGGCGAGTTTGTCAAAAGTCAAAAATACCAAGGCATGCCCAGAAATACCGACCGAGGGGCGCAGCACCGAACGAGTGGGATCCGCTATGTCCGCCGTCAGGCTTGGCGTCTTGCGGATGGCCAACATATGCCCCGGTTCGAGCCCTTGTTTGCTGCCTTGGTTAAGCACCACAATTTGGTTTTTGGAGGCATTTACAACGCCACTGCCGTAGATCGAAATAATGGTTGCGGCCAGTTCGCTTTGTGGTGCATGGGGGGTCAGATCACGCCAGGCAACTTCATTGCTTTGGAACAGTCTGTCGCCGGCGCGGATTTCAGAAACCGCATGGACGATTTGCAAACTGGCCGGCACAATGGTTTCCAGGGTTTTGCCGTCTTTCTGGCTTTGCTCCACTCCTTCGCTGCTAAGCAAGCGCGCGCGCCCCAGATATTCGGCCTCCATGCCCAGCACTTGGCCGGTGCCTGGGTCTTTTAGCGCTTTCGGATTGCGGTAAATATTCCATTCAAGCGGCACGCCGGGACCCAACACAAAAACATTGCCAGAAACCGTGCGCGCATAAACCACATCGCTTTTGGTAAACAGGCTTCTTTGCCCGGCTGCGCCCACGATACGGGGTAGGGCATTGAATTGTTCAGGATCAAATACCTGTGGCGCGCTCAAAAAAGGCTCGATGGACCGCCTTTGCAAGGCTGATAAAGCTAGGGTGGCCAAGGGTTCGCTGCGCATCTGTGGACGCATGCGGACAGTGGGAGGCTCCGCTTCGGCGGCATACCGGGCATTGGTTTGACTGAATGCGCAGGGCTGCATACACAGCAGCGCAACTAAGAAGAGCCAGCGCCAAATTGGCACGACCCAAAATTCATGTTTCATAGACATTCCTCCATCAATACGTTGAATTTTATCAATTTGGCAATTGTTAATCTATTGTTGCGAAAATTTTTAATTTAGAAACAAAAATTCAAAAAATCGGCAACTAAGCGGGCAAAAAAGCGAAAATGCGAGGTTTCTTAGCTCGTGTTTCCATGGCAATACTCCCGATTCTTTGTTATCCCGATCCGCGTTTGCATACCGTAGCCAAGTCGGTGGCGGCGGTGGATGGGCGTATACGACAACTGGCCAAGGACATGCTGGAGACCATGTACGAGGCTAGTGGCATTGGTTTGGCGGCCACCCAGGTCGATGTGCATGAGCGCATGATCGTGGCCGATGTGTCGCAGGAGCGTAATCAGCCTATGGTGCTGATCAACCC
The DNA here is from genome assembly GCA_947478935.1 of Comamonadaceae bacterium. GTDB lineage: Bacteria > Pseudomonadota > Gammaproteobacteria > Burkholderiales > Burkholderiaceae_C > Allorhodoferax. Next base: position 2,672 of record CANJXV010000253.1, on the reverse strand, counting down.
CGAACTGGTCTGGACCAGCCCCGGCAAACACCTCAATGAAGAAGGCTGTTTGTCCGTGCCCGGCATATACGACGGGGTGGAGCGTTTTGACGCTGTACATGTGCGCGCCTTGGACGAACATGGCAAGAGCCGGGTCATCGAGGCCACAGAATTGCTGGCTGTGTGTGTACAGCATGAAATGGACCATTTACTGGGTAAGGTATTTGTGGAATATCTCTCGCCCCTCAAGCGCAACCGCATCAAAACCAAAATGCTCAAAGCCCGGCGCGAGGACGCGCGTTGAGGCTAGTATTTGCAGGCACCCCGGAATTTGCCCGGGTCGCGCTCGCGCATCTGCATGCGGCAGGCCATGACATCGCCTTGGTGCTGACCCAGCCGGATCGCCCTGCCGGGCGGGGGATGAAGTTGCAGCACTCGGCGGTAAAACAGTTTGCGCTGGAGCACCAATTAGCCCTGGCGCAACCGGCCAGTCTGCGACTGGACGGTAAATTCGCGCTGGAGGCGCATGCAGCGCAAACCCGCATCACCCAAGCCCGCGCCGACGCTATGGTGGTAGTGGCTTACGGATTGATCTTGCCCCAATGGGTGTTGGAGACCATGGCCGGGCCCGGTCAGTGGGCTTGCTTCAACATCCACGCCTCTTTGCTGCCGCGCTGGCGTGGCGCTGCGCCCATCCACCGCGCGATTGAAGCTGGTGACACCGAGACCGGTATCACCATCATGCAAATGGATGCGGGTCTGGATACCGGACCGATGGTTTTGCAAGAGCGCATGGCTATCAAGGCCTCGGACAGCACCGCAACGCTCCACGATGCATTGGCCGTAATGGGCGCACGCTTGATGGTGCAGGCTTTGGACAAGCCGGCGGCATTACGCGCACGCGCGCAAACCCAGGAAGGTGTTTGCTATGCGCACAAAATCGAAAAATTCGAAGCGGTGATCGATTGGCAGCAGCCTGCAGAACATATTGCCCGCAAAGTCCGCGCATTCGATCCTTTCCCCGGAGCCAGCACCCGCTTGGCTGGCGAAACCCTGAAAGTCTGGGGAGCGCATGCCTTGGCGCACCGCGAAGTCGCGGGCACCGGAGGCCTCCAGGTGCGAGCCGGCCTGATCTTGGCCAGCGAGCCGCGCGGCCTGGTGGTGGCTGCGGGTGCGAGCACGTGCTTACGCATCACCCATTTGCAGCGCCCTGGCGGCAAGCGACTGGCGGTGGCGGACTACCTGCAAGGCCACGCGGTGGCACCCGGACAGTGTTTTGACGGCCCTGCAGCGCCGGACACGATTTGATATTTTTTTCTCGCACGCAGCGCCGCAACCCAGCTTATCGCCAGGGCTTTATGGAAATGCTCGCGGTGGCGCCGGGCATTGCCGCGTGGGGCTTGATGACGGGTGTGGCCATGGCCACCTCGGGCATGCATACGTCCGAGGTGCTGGCCATGGCGATTTTGGTTTTCGCGGGCAGTTCCCAATTGGCAGCCATTCCGCTGCTGGGGGCAGGTGCGCCTTTGTGGGTGATTTTGGTGACGGCTTTTTGTGTGAACCTGCGCTTTGTGGTCTTTAGCGCGCATTTGCGCAGCTACTTAATGCATTTGCCGCGCAGGCAGCGCTTGATGGTCGGGTATTTTGTGGCCGACCTCACCTATTTCTTGTTCATCAAGCGCTACCCCGTGCCCGGCACGACCGAGGCCGAGCGCGCAGAGCAAATGGCCTATCTGGCGGGTAATGCAACGATCAATTGGCTGAGCTGGACTGGTTGCAGTGTGTTGGGTGTGGTGCTGGCCAACTACATTCCCGCAGCCTGGGGATTGGGCTTCGCAGGGGTGCTGGCCCTGACCGGTATTTTGTGTTCGCTGGCTACTAGCCGTATGCGCGTTTTATCCGCAAGCTTGGGCGCGGTGGTGGCCATCATGGCCTATGCACTGCCGCTCAAGCTCAACATTCTGGTGGCGATTGCAGTGTCGGTCGTGCTGTGCATGGTGCTGGAGTCGTATCGGGCGCCTTCGGTCCAGGAAGCATAAGCATGGACGCGCTCTCTACTTACCTGAACGTGTGGGGCTTGAACGACTGGGATCCATGGACGTTTTTGACGATTCTGCTCATGGCCTGCGTTACGGTGATCACCCGCTGTTTTTTCTTTATTGCTGATGCGCCCTGGACTTTGCCTTCTTGGGCGCAGCGCGGCATGCAATACGCGCCGATAGCGGCACTGGCTGCCGTCGTATTGCCAGAAATTGTGATGACGCAAGGCAGTTTTATTCAATCCATGGCCGATGCGCGTATTTACGGCGCTATAGCTGGTGCGGCCTACTTTTTCTGGTGCCGTGAAAGCAGCCAAGCAGTGCTAGGCACGATTGTGGCGGGCATGCTGGTTTACATACCTTTGCATGTCGTTTTTCACTGGTAAAGCGGCTTGCCCTGCCTTACCTGCAAGCTTGCCTTGCAAATATTGCGCGCGTGCCTAGAATCCATTGGCCGCACCATTTTTAACCCGATATTGAACAGACTATGAACGTTATCCGCTTTCAAGATTTATGCATTCAGGGCAAGGTCGCCGGGATGCGCGTATTCATCCGCGCCGACCTGAACGTGCCGCAAGATGCCAGTGGCGCCATCACCGAAGACACGCGCATACGCGCCAGCATTCCTTGCATCCGTATGGCCCTGGAGGCGGG
>CANJXV010000252.1 GCA_947478935.1 Comamonadaceae bacterium | reverse complement strand
TCTCCAAGCTGGCGCCTGCGCTGTTGGCCGGTTGTACCGTGGTGCTCAAGCCCAGCGAATATGCGCCTTTGTCGGGCAAGCTGGTGGCTGAGTTTGTGCATGAGGCGGGTTATCCGGCGGGCGTGTTCAATATGCTTTATGGCGACGGCCCGCACATCGGCCCCATGCTGAGCAGCCACCCCGAGGTGGACTTTATTTCCTTCACCGGCTCTACCGCAGCGGGCATCTCGGTGGCCAAGCATGCGGCCGACACGGTCAAGCGCGTGGTGCAAGAGCTAGGCGGTAAATCGCCCAACATTATTTTTGCCGACAGCAAGGTGGACAAAGCGGTACGCTTTAGCGTGAACAAATGCATGAGCAACACCGGCCAAAGCTGTAACGCGCCCACGCGCCTGCTGGTAGAGCGCAGCGTCTATGCCGAAGCTTTGCAACACGCCGCCGAGGCGGGCGCCAAAGTGCAAGTCATCCACAGTGCGGACAAAGGCAAAGGCATTGGCCCGCTAGCCAGCAAGCGCCAGTGGGAGACGGTGCAGCGCTATATCCAAATCGGTATCGACGAAGGCGCGCGCCTCTTGTGCGGCGGTCTGGGCCGGCCCGAGGGCATGGACAAAGGCTTTTACGCCCGCCCCACGGTGTTTGGCGATGTGAACAACCAAATGCGTATTGCGCGCGAGGAAATCTTTGGGCCGGTGCTAGTCATCATTGCGTTTGACACCGAAGAAGAAGCGATTGCGATTGCCAACGACACGCCTTATGGCCTGGCCGCTTACATCCAGTGCGCCGATGTGCCGCGTGCCAAGCGCGTGGCGCGGCGCCTGCGTGCCGGCATGGTATCTATCAACGGCCAGGGGCAGGACTACTGCTCGCCCTTTGGCGGCTACAAACAAAGCGGCAATGGCCGCGAGTGGGGCCGCTTTGGTTTACAAGATTACCTGGAATACAAAGTCATCAACTGCGCCAGCTAATGCGCATGGCGCTCCCGGCGCCACTGCATGGGGCGCTGAGGACACGCAATATCAAAAAAACGGAGACCGCATGAAAATCACCGACGTAAAAACCTTTGTGGTCGGCAACCCGCCACCCGGCTTTGGCGGACGCTACTTTGTGTTCATCAAGCTCATCACCGACGAAGGCATCGAAGGCCTGGGTGAGGTCTATAACCTGCCCTACCACCCTAGCGTGGTGGAACACATGGTGCGCGATGTAGTGGAGCGCTGTGTGGTAGGCAAAGACCCCTACGACACTGAGCGCATCTGGCGCAGCGTGTATGGCAGCGGTTTTATTCACCGGCCCGATATCAGCACCATGGGCATCTTGAGTGCCATCGACATGGCTTGCTGGGACATTGTGGGGAAAGACGTCAATAAGCCGGTCTACAAATTATTAGGCGGCCAGGTGCATGAAAAGCTGCGCAGCTACACCTACATCTACCCCAAAGACGGCGACAAAACCAACGTCTATGCCGACCCGGTGCTGGCCGCAGAGCGTGCCGCAGAATACCTGGCGATGGGCTTTACCGCCCTGAAGTTTGACCCGGCTGGCCCCTACACCGTCTATGACGGGCGCCAGCTATCGCTGACCGAGCTAGACCGCTCTGAAACCTTTTGTCGCATGCTGCGCGAAGCCGTGGGCACCAAAGCCGATTTGCTATTTGGCACGCACGGCCAAATGACGGCGGCAGGCGCCATCCGCCTAGCACGGCGCCTAGAAAAATACGATCCGCTGTGGTTTGAAGAGCCCATCCCGCCAGACAACCAGCGGGAGATGGGCAAAGTGGCGCGCGGCACCACCATCCCCGTGGCCTGCGGCGAACGCTTAGCGACCAAGTGGGAATTTCAGCGCGTGCTGGAAGAAGGCGCGGCAGCGATTTTGCAAATGAACCTGGGCCGCGTGGGCGGCATTTTGGAAGGCAAAAAAATCGCCGCCATGGCCGAAGCCTGCCATGTACAAATCGCGCCTCACCTGTACTGCGGCCCGGTGGTGGGCGCAGCCAATATTCAGCTGGCCACCTGCAGCCCTAACTTCCTGATCCAGGAAAGCATCTTGGACTGGAGCGGTTTTCACACCGAAATTCTCAAGAAGCCCATCCAGTGGGAAAACGGCTACATCATCCCACCCTCGGCGCCGGGCTTGGGTGTGGAGTTGGACGAAGACGTGGCGCGCGCGCATCCGTACACCGGCACGCTATTGCACCTAGATATGACGCACGAGCCTGCGGGGGTGTGAGGAGTACGCGCATAGGATGCAAAGCAACAGGCGGTGCGGGCGGTTCAGGGCTGGAACGCTTTGCATGGCCAAGTGGGATCTTTTGCCGACGAGCAGGACACGCTTGAATGGCTCAGTTTTACCTGCATCGCAACAAAGGTCTGCGAAAGGACACGATTGCTTACGTGGTGGTGGTCCAATCCTCCCTGTTTGATGGCTACCGCCACCGCGTGCTTGTTCCCCTGGTTCGCAAAAGCGCACTACATCTGCACAACTAGTGGACGATGGCAGCATCTTCGGGGGGATTTGCAGGCATCGAAGGGAATCAACACACTCGGTTTTCTTTTTTGTATGTGATTACTGCTCAGCCCAAAAACTGATCCTAACGTCCAGTCAGTTCAGGCTAAGCAATCGACTAGGGCGCAGATACCTTAGCCACGCCAATTCCAAGCGCTAAAAAAGATAACCCCCATGGCGCGCAGTTCTTACGGATTGCGCGGGAGGGGTTGGAACTAACACAGCGCTTCGCGCCAGACGCGCAACGGTACCCCGCGCAAAAAGCTCCCGCCAAAAAAGCAACACACCGCGCTGCCATGCGCAATTTATTTCGCGCGCCTCCGATCGCAGCGATATCAATAAATTCATGGGTTTGTTTTGAAATCTTAAAGTTTCACCTTATAAAAAAATGAATTTAACAATTTTTTCTTTTATTGCAATTATTGCGTTTTATATTTTGATTAATACAATAAAAATAAATAACTTTGTTGGAGATCACTATGAACACTTACGCCGCACAGGCCCTAGGCTGGGCCACGGTTTGTCTTTTTTCTTCCCCCGTTTGGGCACTAAAGCCGGGGGGCCAAGAGGCCCCGGTCGTGCGCTATGCGCCGGGGCAGCCTATGCAGGACCGCTATATCGTGACCCTGTCCAAAGGCGTGGCCGATGTACCCGCCGAGGCCGAGGCGGTGATGCGGGGTCGGGGTGGGCGGATTCACCAGCATTTCAAAAACAGTTTTAAAGGTTTTGTGGCCACGATTCCCGCCTCCGAGTTGGACAGCGTGCGCAACAACCCCAAGGTACTGGCGGTGGAGCCGGACCATATATTGCGCCTCAATGAAGCGGGCTCGCCCGACCAGAAGACCAACGGGGGCATGGACCGCAAGACGCCGCTTGGCAATGGGTTGGACAGCAGTACAGCACCCAAAGTAGCTGCCACCGCCGCGCTGGCCCCGCGCCCGCAGACCAAAGCCACCGAGGCCCTTGTGCTGGACACCCAGACCGTGCCGCAGGAGATAGCCAGCTTTCGATATCCATCGCCCCAGCCGATTGCCGACCGCTACATCGTGACCTTGTCCAAAGACGCGGCCGATACGCAAGTCGAGTCCGAGTCGGTGATGCGCGGTCGGGGTGGCCGGGTGCACCAACATTTCAAAAATGGATTTAAGGGGTTTATCGCGACGATTCCGGCTTCCGAGCTGGAGCGTGTGCGCAAGCATCCCCATGTGTTGGCGGTGGAGCCGGACCAGATGGTGCAGCTCAACCAAGCCGTGTCCATCGAACGCCAGGCAACTTGGAGCCTGGACCGGATTGACCAGGTGGACAGGCCGCTCGATTCGCAATACGCCTTTAAGAGAACCGGCGCGGGCGTCACGGCTTTTATCGTAGATACCGGCATCCGCGCCGACCATACCGAATTTGTCGGACGCGTGCTGCCGGGCTATAGCGTGGTGACCGATGGCAATGGCACCAGTGATTGCAACGGCCACGGCACGCACGTGGCGGGCATTGTGGGTGGTACGGTCTGGGGCGTAGCTAAAGAAGTGAAGCTGGTACCGGTGCGGGTGATGGACTGCGCGGGCGCAGGCTCGGTCAGCGGCGTCATAGCCGGCTTGGATTGGGCCGCTAACACCGGCATACGCCCAGCGGTGGTGAACTTGTCGCTAGGCGGCG
>CANJXV010000251.1 GCA_947478935.1 Comamonadaceae bacterium | reverse complement strand
CTTTTCGATCTGGGCAAGCGCCACTTGCAGGGCTTTGGCTTTTTCAGCGTTGGCGGCGAAATTTTTAACGGGTGCGTCCATGGTTATCTCCTGTGCATAAAAGGGTGTGGTTACTGGAGCAAACTAGCCTCTGGGATTAACTACAGGCTGGATGCTTGAACAGTAGTTTACGCCCATATTGAAATCTGTAAATTAAAAATTTAGTCAGTTTGTATTACTATATAGAGCATGCAAGCAAGCCCATCTTTACCCCCGGATACTTGGCGTTACAACCATGTGGGCCACTGGCTACGCCTGGCCCTGGAGCGCTTTGATGCGCGCGTGATGGCGCTGATGGCGCGTCACCCTGGCGTGTCATTGGGTTTGTCTAATCTGGCGCAGCGCGGGCAGTTGACGGCGGCGCATTGGCATATCAGCCGCCATCTGCCGCCCGAGGGCGCCCGACTGACGGAGTTGGCCCAGCGCGCGGGTATGCGCAAGCAGGCCATGGCTACCCTGGTGAAACAGTGCGAGGCCTGGGGCATGGTGCAGCGCGAGGGCGATGCGCTAGATGCGCGGGCGCGCCGGGTGTGTTTTACGCCCACGGGCCTAGCCTGGCTAGCCGCCTACCGCGAAAGCGTGGCCCAAGCCGAGGCTGAGCTGCGCGCCGCCGTGGGCGACGACATTGCCACAGTGGTGGCGCTGGGCTTGGAGGCCTACGGCGCTGCCGCCTAGAATGTCTTAGCCGACGCACTGACCACACATAGCGCGCACAGCGCAAGGAGACAAGCATGCGTATATTGATCGCCGAAGATGATCAGGTACTCGCCGATGGCTTGCTGCGTGCTTTGCGCAGCGCCGGTGCCGCAGTGGACCATGTGGCCAGCGGCAGCGAAGCCGATGCGGCGCTAATGACCAACTCTGAGTTCGATTTGCTAATTTTGGATCTGGGCCTACCCAAAATGCACGGCCTGGAGGTGCTCAAGCGCTTGCGGGCACGTGGCTCATCGTTGCCCGTGTTAATTTTGACGGCGGCCGACAGCGTGGAAGAACGCGTCAAAGGCCTGGATTACGGTGCCGACGACTACATGGCCAAACCCTTTAGCCTGCAAGAGTTGGAGGCGCGCGCGCGCGCTCTGGTGCGTCGGGGCATGGGTGCGGCCAGTAGCAATATCAAGCATGGCCCGCTGGTCTATGACCAATCGGGACGCGTGGCCACCATCGACGGCAAGATGGTGGAGCTCTCGGCGCGCGAGTTGGGCCTGTTGGAAGTGTTGCTACAGCGAACTGGGCGCCTGGTCAGCAAAGACCAGTTGGTGGAGCGCTTGTGCGAATGGGGCGAAGAGGTGAGCAATAACGCTATCGAGGTCTATATCCACCGCTTGCGCAAGAAAATTGAAAAAGGCCCGGTCCGCATCGCCACCGTGCGGGGCTTGGGCTATTGCCTGGAAAAAATCCCGAATTGAAAGTCTTCCAAATCGAACAGCGCTCGCTGTTCGGAGAAATTCTGGACTGGATGCTCACGCCCATCCTGTTGCTGTGGCCGATCAGCTTGGTGCTGACTTGGTTGGTGGCCCAGGGCATCGCGGGTAAACCGTTTGACCGGGCGCTGGAATACAACGCCGGCGTACTGTCCCAGTACATAACGGTGCAGCACGACCAAGTGCATTTTTCTCTACCCCAACCGGCCCGCGAATTATTGCGGGCTGAAGACAGCGACACCGTGTACTACCAAGTACTAGGGCCCCAAGGGCAGGTGCTTGGCGGGGATGCCGAGTTGCCTGCGCCTTTGCAGGACGAGCACAACCCGGTAGGCGAAGTACGACTGCGCGACCTGACCCTAGGCGGTGTGGACTTGAAAGTGGCCTCGATGTGGGTGCGACTGGACATGCCGGGCAATCGGCTTGCGCTGGTGCAGGTGGCCGAGACCATGGACAAACGCGCGGTGTTGGCCACCGAGATCGTCAAAGGCGTGATGCTGCCGCAGTTTGTCGTCTTACCGGTGGCGGTGCTCTTGGTGTGGCTGGCATTGGCGCAAGCCATCAAACCCTTGAACCGCTTGGAAGAAACCATACGCGCGCGCAAACCCGATGACCTCAGCCCCTTGGACGCGCAAGCCGTGCCCATGGAAGTGGTGCCGCTGGTGGCCTCGGTGAATGATTTGTTGTTGCGATTGAAAGATTCGATTGCCACGCAAAAACGTTTTCTTGCGGATGCGGCGCATCAGCTTAAAACACCGCTGGCCGGTTTGCGTATGCAGGCCGATTTGGCGCAGCGCCAGGACGCCAGTGCCCAGGAGCTCAAACTATCGCTGCGCCAGATTGGCCGCTCCAGTATCCGCGCCACGCACACGGTGAATCAATTGCTGGCCTTGGCGCGGGCCGAAAGCAGCGCTGCGGTGTTGGCGCATCAGCCCTGTGACATGGCACGTTTGACCATGGACGTGGTGCGCGACTGTGCGCCTCACGCCGTTGAAAACCAGATCGACATAGGCTACGAAGGCGCGCAGCCGGGTAGCGTTGGCGTGAAGATCAACGGCAATGCCACGCTCTTGCAAGAGATGGTGCGCAACCTGGTGGACAACGCCATCAATTACAGCCAGCCCGCGCCCGGCGTACAAGCGGTCATTACCGTGCGCTTGCTGGCCGATGTAGTAGCCAAGACGCTTACGCTGCAAGTGGAAGACAGTGGCCCTGGCATCGCGCCTGCCGAGCGCGACTTGGTGTTTCAACCCTTTTACCGCGCGCTGGGCAATGAAGCCGATGGTTCGGGCCTGGGTCTGCCCATCGTGCTAGAAATCGCCAGGCAACACCGCGCCAGCGTCACCTTGAGCGACAGCCGTCCTGGACACACGCCACCGGGTGCGTGTTTCACGGTGCGATTGGATGCTGCATTGACATGATCCGCATGGATAATCGTGTGCGTTTCTGGGAGTCATGAATGGCGCAAGACAACACTAAACCGATAGTTAAGCTCAAGCCTTTGCCCGGCCTGATATTTGCCAGCCGTTGGCTGCAACTGCCCCTTTACCTGGGACTGATCGCCGCGCAGGGCGTGTATGTGTTCCATTTTTGGGTGGAGTTATCGCACCTGTTGGAAGCCGCTTTTGGCAACCAAACCGCCTTGCAGGCGCTGGTCACCAGCATGGGTTACCAGTCCGAGGCGCCGCTGACCGCGCTCAATGAAACGCTCATCATGCTGGTCGTGCTAGCGTTGATTGACGTAGTGATGATTTCCAACCTACTCATCATGGTGATTGTGGGTGGCTACGAAACCTTTGTCAGCCGTATGCACCTAGACGGCCACCCCGACCAGCCCGAGTGGCTGGACCATGTGAACGCCTCGGTGCTTAAGGTCAAACTAGGCACGGCCATCATCGGCATCAGCTCCATCCATTTGCTCAAGACCTTTATCAATGCTGCGAACTACGACACCAAAGTGTTGATGTGGCAAACCATTATTCATGTGACCTTTTTGCTCAGCGCGCTGGCGATTGCGTATACCGACAAAATATTGAACAGCACGCACAACGCGTCGCATTAAGCGCGCAGCGGGGGCGCCTCTGGCACATTGCAGCCTGGCGGGTGTGGCCGATTCCCTGCGCAGTCCAGCAGGGCGCCAGACTAAAACTGGTCCGGGTTCTTGCCCTTAAAGGGCGCGTAAAAAGCTTTGATGCGGACCATATCGGCCTCGATGTCACCTGTGGGTTCAAACATCGGACCCAGGCCACTGACCTTGTTGCCGTAGTCCAAAAACGACATCACGATGGGCACTTGCGCCCCCATGGCGATGTAATAAAAACCGGTTTTCCAGTAGCGCACTTTGCTGCGCGTACCCTCAGGGGGCACCACCAGTTGCACCGGCCCGCTTGCCGATTTCAGGGCCTCTGCCGACGCCGCCACCAAGTTGTTCGCGTTTTCCCGCTGGACCGGAATGCCGCCTAGCCAGCGCATCAGGCCGCCAAAGGGGAAGCGGAAAATTTGCACCTTGCCCATCCAGTAAATATTCAGGCCCATCGCGAAGCCCACCATCAACATATAGGGCAGATCCCAGTTGCTGGTGTGGGGCGCGGCGATCAACACGCTTTTGCGTCCCGCAGGCGGTAGTTCGCCCACCAATTTCCAGCCTGTGGCCTTCAAAAAACTTATCGAAATGACACGTAATACGGTGTTAACCACCGG
>CANJXV010000250.1 GCA_947478935.1 Comamonadaceae bacterium | reverse complement strand
GTCAAGGGTTTGAAGCTCGACAACACCGCCCTCCTAGCCATGACCGGCGGCAACTTCAAAAGCGAGCTGGTGCCCATCAGCACCGTGGGCATGAACCAAATCAAGGTACAACAAATGTTGGACCGTGTGGGTTTCAAATAAAAGCGGGGGCGCAAGTTCCGAGCTTGGCTCCCGCAATGTGCGAACAGGCAGGTTGTTGCGAACCGTTCCATCGAAAAAAAAGCACCGGGACCAATGTCCGGGTGCTTGCTTGCTTGTTTGCTTTGCCACCAAGTAAATGGTGGGCGGTGCAGGTTTCGAACCTGCGACCCCCACAGTGTGAATGTGGTGCTCTACCCCTGAGCTAACCGCCCTGAAACTGGTCAGGAAAGCCAATAATTATACGGTTGATTCGGAGCGCGCCCAGACGGTCTTCCCCGCGCTGGCTTTGTCTATTTCGGCCAGCACCTTGTCATGGGCTTGCAATTCTTGTTCGTTCGCTGCCAGCACAGGCAAAGTCAGGGTGGCGAAATCGACTCGGCTGCCTAGTGCTTGCGCGCTGCTGTCGCTGCGGCTGTCCATAAGCAAAGCGTCTTGCCCGCGCGTCATGTTGATGTAGACCTCGGCCAACAATTCGGCGTCTAGCAAAGCGCCGTGTAACTGGCGGCCACTGTTATCTACCTCTAGCCGTGCGCACAAGGCGTCCAGGCTATTGCGCTTGCCGGGAAACATTTCCTTGGCCATGAGCAAAGTGTCTATCACTGAGCTGACGCAACTATGCAGCGGCGGCTTAGCCAGCAATGACAGCTCGCGGTTCAGGAAACCAATGTCAAAGGGCGCGTTGTGGATGATGAGTTCCGCGCCTTGAATAAAGGCCAGCACCTCATCGGCAACCTGCGCAAACTTGGGTTTGTCAAGCAAAAATTCATTGCTGATGCCGTGCACCTTCAGGGCCTCTTCATGGCTGTCGCGCTCGGGGTTGATGTACAGGTGTAGCTTGTTACCGGTGAGCTTGCGGTTGACCAATTCCACACAGCCGATCTCAATGACGCGGTCACCCTGCTCGGCAAATAGACCAGTAGTTTCGGTGTCTAAAAATACCTGGCGCATGACTTAGTGGTTTTCTTTAGCATGGTTGATGGAGTACTTGGGAATTTCCACCACCAGGTCTTTATTGCTGACAATCGCTTGGCAGGACAAGCGGGAATTAGGCTCCAAGCCCCAAGCGCGGTCCAGTAAATCTTCTTCGGTTTCTTCGGCCTCGTTGAGAGAAGTCAAGCCTTCGCGCACGATGACGTGGCAGGTAGTGCAAGCACAGCTCATGTCGCAGGCGTGCTCAATGGCAATGCCGTTTTCCAGCAAGGCCTCGCAAATCGTGGTGCCGGCAGCAGCGCGCACCTGGGCACCTGCGGGGCAGTATTCGGTATGGGGCAATATATGGATGATGGGCATAGCCGTGAGTTTAGGTTTTAAAGCTGTCTTGCAGTGAGTCCAAGGTGTGGCCGGATAAGGCATGGGCAATGCCTCGGTTCATGCGCTGGGCAGCAAAGGCTTCGGTCACTTGCGCCAGTTGTTTGCTTACCGCTTCTATCTGAGCCGCATCGTTGCCTTGCGCGCAAGTTTGCAAAGCGACTATGGCCGCGTCCACGTCGGCGCGCTCCGGGATGCTGAGCAAATCTCCATCCACCTTCAAGGCGCTCTGCGTGGCCAATACCAAGCGCTGCGCATCCACACGCGCCTCGACTAATGCGCGGGCACGCATATCCACTTGCGCGGTGCTAAAACTTTCTTGCAACATGCGGGCGATTTGATCGTCGCTCAAGCCATAAGAAGGTTTGACATCAATTTGCGCTTCAACACCGCTGACTTGCTCGCGCGCGCCCACATGCAAGAGCCCATCGGCATCGACCGTAAACGTAACGCGGATGCGCGCCGCACCAGCCACCATGGGCGGGATCCCGCGCAGCTCAAAGCGCGCCAGGCTGCGGCAGTCGGCCACCAAGTCGCGCTCGCCCTGCACCACATGCAGCGCCAGCGCGGTCTGTCCGTCCTGATAAGTGGTGAAGTCCTGCGCCATCGCGGTGGGAATAGTCTGATTACGCGGCACAATGCGCTCTACCAATCCGCCCATGGTTTCTATACCTAGGGAAAGCGGAATCACATCGAGCAGCAGCAAATTACCCGACGGGTTATTACCCGCCAATTGGTTGGCTTGAATGGCTGCGCCTAGCGCCACGACTTCGTCAGGGTTGAGATTGGTCAAGGGCGCTTGCCCGAAAAAATCTGCCACCGCTGCCCGCACCTGGGGCATGCGCGTGGAGCCACCGACTAGCACCACGCCTTGAATATCTGCAATCTGCAAGCGCGCATCGCGCAAGGCTTTACGCACCGCTTGCAGGGTACGCGCCGTCAAGGGCTGCGTGGCCGCTTCAAATTGCGCGCGGTTCACCGACAGGTCGATACGCGCGGCCTCCAGGCTTAATTCCACGGGCGCAATGTCCTCATCCGACAAAGCCTCTTTACATGCACGCGATGCTTGCAATAACAAAGCCTGGTCTTCCATGCCCTGCAACGCCACTGCGGATTGCGCCACGATCCAGTCGGCCAGGGCGCGGTCGTAATCATCGCCACCTAAAGCCGAATCTCCGCCCGTAGCCAACACCTCAAACACGCCTGCGGACAAGCGCAAGATGGATATATCAAAGGTGCCGCCGCCCAAGTCATAGACCGCATAAACACCTTCGCTTGCGTTGTCCAAACCATAGGCTATGGCCGCAGCCGTGGGCTCATTGATCAGGCGCAACACATTCAGCCCCGCCAGCTGCGCGGCGTCTTTAGTAGCCTGGCGCTGCGCATCATCAAAATACGCCGGCACGGTAATCACCGCACCAAAAATATCGTCGTTAAAACTATCTTCAGCGCGGAAACGCAAGGTAGCCAATATTTCGGCACTCACTTCCACCGGGCTTTTCTCACCGGCAATGGTGCGCACTTTGACCATGCCCGGCGCATCGATCAAGGCATAGGGCAATCGGGCCGCATCGACGATGTCCGCCAAGCCCCGGCCCATCAAGCGCTTGACTGAGGCAATGGTGTTGCCTGGGTCCGCGCTTTGTTGCTGCAAGGCCTCTAGCCCAATCTGGCGGCGCTGGGCGTCAAGGTAGCGCACCACGCTGGGCAGCAAAACCGCGCCCGCGGCATCGGGCAGGCATTCGGCTACGCCATTGCGCACTGCCGCCACCAGCGAATGCGTGGTGCCCAAGTCAATGCCGACGGCAATGCGCCGCTCGTGCGGATTGGGCGATTGGCCCGGTTCGGAAATTTGGAGCAAGGCCATAAAAGAATCAGCTCAGCGCGTCAAAGCGCGCGTCCAGGTCGTGGCGAAATTTTTCAATAAACATCAGGCTGCGGACTAGGGGTACGGCAGCGGCATAGTCCTGACGGTCATCCAGCGCTTGGGCACACAGCGCCAGCAAGTTGCTTTGCGTCGAGTCTACTGAAGCGGCAAGGGCCTCCAGGTGGGCCACGCTGCGTGCATCGTCTAGGGCTTCGCGCCACTCGATTTGCTGTATCAAAAATTCAGGCGCCATAGCGGTGTTGCTATGCGCTTGGATGGGTGCACCCTGCAACTCACACAAATACGCGGCGCGTTGCAAGGGATTTTTCAGGCGCTGGTAGGCCTCGTTAATGCGCACCGACCATTGCATGGCCAGGCGCTGGGCGGCTACGCCTTGGGCGGCAAATTTGTCGGGGTGGGCCTGGGCTTGCAAGGTTTTCCAGCGCGCATCCAAGGCGCTACGCTCTTGCGCAAACTGCTGGGTCAGGCCAAACAGTTCGAAATCATTGGATTGGAGGTTCACACCCGAAAGGACTCACCGCAGCCGCATTTGTCGCGCTCGTTGGGGTTGTTGAAGCGAAAGCCTTCGTTCAATCCCTCGCGCACAAAGTCCAACTCGGTGCCATCGATGTAGGCCAGGCTTTTTGGGTCCACCAGCACTTTGACGCCGTGTCCTTCAAACACAATGTCTTCGCTGCTGAGTTCATCCACGTATTCGAGTTGGTAAGCCAGGCCCGAGCAGCCGGTGGTGCGAACACCCAGGCGCACGCCTACGCCTTTGCCCCGCTTGGTCAGGTAGCGGGTCACGTGGCGCGCTGCGGCCTCAGTCAGTGAAACTGGCATATCAGTTCAGGTGTTTTTTCTTGTAATCATCGACCGCCGC
>CANJXV010000249.1 GCA_947478935.1 Comamonadaceae bacterium | reverse complement strand
CACACCGGCTTTTGCGATTTTTCATTTGCTGCGCCCGCTTTTTTCAGCCGAGTATTGGCAAAGTCCCCGCTTGCGCTGGACTTGGGCACAGCACGCGGTTTTGTTAGTGCTGATGTTGTGGGCTGTACATGTCTATGCCGATATCAGTCCATGGCTTTATTTGGCACTGAGTTATCCTTGCTTAGGCTTAGCCTTCATGCGCTCGTTTTATGAGCATCGCCCGGCAGCGGACCCGCAGCACCGCATCGTTATCAACGAGGCCGGTTGGCTATGGCGCTTGCTGTACCTGAACAACAACTACCACGCGGTACACCACGCGCAGCCCAAACTGGCCTGGTACCGCATCCCTGCGCTGTACCGCGTCCACCGGGACCATTTTTTATCGCGCAACGGCGGGTACCTACTCACAAGCTACCTCGCGCTTTTTGTGCGTTATGCGATACGTCCACTCGATACGCCAGGCCAGCAAACCCGCGCCTTACATGCGGACTACAGGCATATTGCATGAGTACGGCTCAGGTCGCTTTGCCCATGTATTTAGGCGCGCCCGCTGCGGTAGAAAATCTTTGGACACTATTGCGCCAGGCATTGCGTAAACATGGCCTAAGCGATTTACCAAATGCCCTTGTGTGGCCACAGGATTTACATAGCCATTGGCTATCACCTACGCTGCTGCTAAGTCAGACCTGCGGCTACCCTTTAACGCATGGCTTGAAAGGGCAGGTGCAGTTGCTCGGCTGCTTTCGCTATACGGCGCCGGGCTGCGAGGGCATCGAATGCCGCAGCGTGTTGATCGTGCGGCAAGAACATAAAGACCTGCTGTTGGCAGATTTTCGCCAGCGGCGTGTGGCCGTAAATAGCGCAGATTCGCAATCGGGCTACAACGCACTGCGCTCTGCAGTAGCACCTCTGGCACAAGGCGGCACATTCTTCTCTGCCGCACTGGCAACTGGCGGCCATCGCGGCTCTGTGGACGCCGTGCGCAAGGGCCGCGCCGACTTGGCTGCGATCGACTGCGTCACATGGGCCTTACTGCAAACGCATGATGCACCCGCCACGCACGGCCTGTGCGTCATTGACCACAGCGCGCCCTACCCCGGTTTACCGCTCATTACTGCACTAAGCACCCCGCCAGAACAGGTGCAAGCCCTTCGCACATGTCTGCATGGCTTGATCACTGCGCCTGCGGCTACCAACACTTTGGCGCAGCTACTAATTAGTGGTTTTGAAACACCAGACTTGGCGGTTTACCAAAAATGCATAGACATGGAAACAAACGCCATCGACAGTGGCTATCCACACCTGGCCTGAGCGTTTGTCGCTAGCCAGAGTTGGTTTCAGCGCTCGCAATCGCCATTGATGTTCGCCGCTATGCGCATGCCTTACCCAGACCTCAGGTGAGCCTACAAAGCAAATCGGCGCCAGAGCCGCGTGGGCTGCTGACGCCGATGGATCTAAGGTTTAGACGCTAGCCTGATCAAGCCCCATACAGGTATTGAGGCAGCCACAAGGTCATACCAGGCCAGACGTACATGATCGCCAAGCACATGATCACGATGTACATATAGGGCATCATGCCGGCAAAAATCTGGTTGATGGTGACATGCGGCGGTGATACGCCCTTGAGGTAGAAGGCGGACATCGCCACCGGTGGCGACAGGAAGGCAGCCTGCAAGTTCACAAACACCATCGTGCCCCACAAAATCGGATCGATGCCGAAGTGCGTCAGCATGGGCAAGAAAATGGGCACGAAAATTACGATGATTTCAGTCCATTCCAGCGGCCAGCCCAGCACAAAAATAATGGCTTGCGACAGCAGCATGAACTGCAAAGGGCTCAGGTTGAAAGACAACACCCAGTGCTCGACAAGGCTTTGACCACCCAGAATCGCAAACACCGACGAGAACAAAGCCGAGCCCACGAATAGCCAGCACACCATGGAGGTGGTTTTGGCCGTCAGGAACACCGCTTGCTTGGTTTTCTCGAAGTTCAGCGTACCTGACTGCCAGGCCATCAGGAATGCACCCGCTGCACCCACCGCTGCCGACTCGGTGGCCGTGGTGATACCAAACAAAATCACCGCCAGCACCACAAAGGTCAGTATGCCCAGGGGCATGACCGAGCGCGTCAGCATGTTCAAAATTTCATATTGCTCGGCATCAAAAGACCGGTAGTAATACACCAGCAGCCCGAACGTGATCGCGCAAGCAATCCAGAAGCCGATGTAGAAGCCCGGCGGAACCGGCTCGGTGTGCGGGGCTTCGGACACATCGCCATCTCCCAGCTCTTGCAAGGTATCCGTGGAATGGTGCCGCTTGCCCGTACTTTCTTCAGCACCTGGCGGCACATCCGCACCTTTTGCACCCGGCGGCTCTTCAAGCCCGCCATTCGACGACTTTGCAACCTTGGCAACCGGCTCTGGTGCAGTCGCTCCCGGAGGTTCTTCCAGACCGCCCTTGGACGCCTTGGCCGCAGCTGCGGGCGGCTCTTGCACCGCTTGCGCTCCGGGGGGCTCTTGCACACCGGCTTTGACGGTAGCCGGCTGGGTTGCAGGCGCTGCCGCCTGGGCTACCGCAGCCGTAGCAGCAGCGTTGTTGTCTTCCTGCGAATGGATGACCACGTACCAATACGCAGCACCCAAACAAGCCAAGGCAGTAAACACCGGCACCAAGGCCATCAGGAAAGTGCGAAACAGCAGTCCCCAGCTAATGCGAATATGTGCCAGCCCTGATTGAGTGGCCCGTCCAGGCGAAAGCAATGCTTTGATCAAGGCGACCAGAAAGCGGGGCGAATACTGGTCAGCAATATGTTGCACCCAGGGTTGCACAGGTGCGCGGGTCTGGTCCTCGGGTAACTTGGGGGCGATCTTGGGGTTAATCATCACCCAGCCGATCACATAGACCAAGTACAAAAACGCCAGGAAGAAACCGGGCAGCATGGCGGCCGCATACAGCTTGACCACCGATTGACCGGCCACCGCCGCATAGACAATGATCATGACCGAAGGCGGTATCAAAATACCTAAGGTACCGCCAGCCGTGATAACGCCCGCTGCCAAGCGCGTGTCGTAGCCGGCATTGAGCATGGGCCGCATAGCGATCACGCCCATCAGCACCACCACTGCGCCCACGAGTCCGCTGGCAATACCCCAGAAGGTACAGATGATCAGGGTGGCGACAGCCAATGAACCGGGTACTTTGCGAAAGGCCAATTGCACGCTGTGGAACATCTTGTCCACCAGAGCCCCGCGCTCCATCACGTATCCCATCAGCACGAACAATGGGATCGATATCAAGACATCGTTGTTCATCGCACCAAAAGTGCGCTGGACGATCAAGTTAAAAACACGGTTGTCGAACCAAGGGGTCGCCGGGTCATAGAAGGCCGTAAAGCCAAAAACCATGCCCAGGCCCATGAGAGTAAAAGCAGTAGGGAAGCCCAGCATGATCACCACAATGATCAGGCTGAGCATCATCAAGCCAAGTGCTGGATCGCTCATGCTTGGCCTCCTGTCGCGCGGTGGTGGGCCGCGTCTTCAATATTCTTCACATTGGCAATCGCGTCCAAAGCGGCTTCTCGATCCACCAAGGTACTGGCGCCCAACTGTTGCTCCACCACATCGATCTCTTCAGCGTCTTTCAGACGCGGTGTCCACTCGCCAGTACGGATACACACGACACAGCGGAAAATTTCTGCAACCCCCTGCAATAGAACCGTAAAGCCTGCCAAAGGGATGATGGACTTGAAAGGATACAAAGGCAGTGGATCGGCATTAAAAGTTTGCTCTTTAATCGCCCATGCGTCCGAGGCATAACCCCAACCGGCCCAGGTCAGTGCCGCGACGCCTGGGATAAAAAATACGATGAATAAAACCAGGTCTAACCAG
Organism: Comamonadaceae bacterium; assembly: GCA_947478935.1. GTDB lineage: Bacteria > Pseudomonadota > Gammaproteobacteria > Burkholderiales > Burkholderiaceae_C > Allorhodoferax. Next base: position 323 of record CANJXV010000249.1, on the reverse strand, counting down.
GCTTGGGTGCGCGGCTTGGCGCTGCCGTAAAAAAAGTCGCCGCGCACATGGCCGTCCTGGCACAAGGTGTAGGCGCCACCCATCATGAACAAGGTGCCATACATCATGTTGCACACGTCGAACACCCATGCAGTGGGGTGGTTCAAGACGTAGCGCTTAAAAACTTCAATCACCACCACCGACATCAAGGCGACGATCAACCATGCAAATGCTTTACCAACCCATGTACTTATAGAGTCTGCGGTATGCAGTAATTCTTGTGAATTCATTCGTTACCCTCAAAAAGACAAACCGCCCTCTCCCGCTTGCGCAAGAGAGGGCAT
>CANJXV010000248.1 GCA_947478935.1 Comamonadaceae bacterium | reverse complement strand
TCAGGCCGGCACGCAAGAAATACAACAAAACCAGCAAGATGCCCATGGGCACCAAATAGCGTGCATGTTTCATCATGGCGCCTCCACGGCGCGGCGGTAGCGCCTGTCACTGACCGCCAGCAAACCGCCTAGTGCCATCATCAGACAGCCATACCAAATCCAGTCGATGAAAGGCTTGACATAGACCCGCACAATCCAGGCGCCACCTTCGACCTGTTCGCCCAGCGATACATATAAATCACGCGTCAAGCCGGAGTCAATTGCCGCCTCGGTCATCGGGTTTTGCTGCACCCGGTAGATGCGCTTTTCCGGGCGCAAATCTGCAATCGAATGGCCTTCACGTGTGACGTGCATCCGGCCTTGCGCCGCCACGTAATTGGGGCCTTGCAATTCTTTGATGCCCTCGAAAGTAAAGGTATAGCCGCGCACTGTAGTGCTGTCACCTACGGACATCTTGACATCGCTTTCCACCTCGTAGGCTTTGACCATCACCACGCCGATACAAAACACCGCAATACCCACATGCGCCACCATCATGCCCGCCAAGGCACGCGGAATCTGGCGCAATCGGGCGGGCGCCTGCGCCCAATCCATTCCTTGGGGATGGATGCGGCCCCACAAGTCGGTAGCGACCGAACCCATAATCCAATAAGCCATGACCAGGCCCAAGGTTGCGACCAGCCGCACTTCACCAGCCAACACGCCAGTCAAGATGGCACCGGCTACCGCGACTCCTGCCGCCCAGCGTAAACGCATGGCTAGCGCCGGTAACTCAGCGTTTTTCCAGCGGGCCAGTGGGCCGATGCCCATAAGGAATACGGTAGGCGCCATCAGCGGCATAAACACGGCGTCGAAATACGGTGGACCGACCGATATCTTGCCCATGCCCAAGGCGTCGAGCACCAAGGGGTAGAGCGTGCCCAGCATGACTGCCAGGGCTGCCACCACTAACAAGACGTTATTTCCCAGCAAGGCCGATTCTTTGGACCATAGGCCAAAGCGTTTGCCAATACCAACCTCGGGGGCACGCCACGCATACAAGGAAAAAGAGCCCCCAACCACCACCGCCAAAAACGCCAAAATAAACTGGCCACGTAGGGGGTCGGTGGCAAAGGCGTGCACCGAGGACAGCACGCCCGAGCGCACCAGAAAAGTTCCCAGCAGCGAAAACGAAAACGCCAGAATCGCCAGCAATACCGTCCAAGACTTAAAGCTATTGCGCTTTTCGGTGACAGCCAGCGAGTGGATTAACGCCGTACCCAAAAGCCAGGGCATGAGGGACGCGTTTTCCACCGGGTCCCAAAACCACCAACCACCCCATCCCAGTTCGTAATACGCCCAAGCGCTCCCCAGCGCAATCCCAATGGTCAAAAACATCCAGGCCACAGTTGTCCAGGGCCGGGTCCAACGCGCCCAAGTGGCATCCAAGGTGCCGCCAATCAAGGCGGCAATGGCAAACGCAAAAGCGACTGAAAAACCCACATAGCCCATGTAAAGCATAGGCGGGTGGATGACCATGCCCGGGTCTTGCAATAAGGGGTTCAGGTCGCGACCCTCCAGCGGCGCCGGGAACAAGCGGTCAAATGGGTTGGAGGTTAGCAGCATGAAAAGCAAAAAGCCCACCGCCACTAGGCCCATGACCGCAAGGATGCGCGCGGCCACGGCCGTGGGCAAATGGCGGCTAAAAAGTGCAACGGCCACCGTCCAGAGCACCAGCATTTGCACCCACAAGAGCAAAGAGCCTTCGTGCCCACCCCAGACCCCGGCGACGCGGTACTGCAGCGGCAGTGCGGTATTGGAGTTGGTAGCCACGTATTTCACCGAAAAATCGTGGCCCACAAAAGAGGTGACCAGACAGGCAAAAGCCAAGGCTACAAAGAAAAATAACAAATAGGACAAAGGGCGCGCCAGCGCCATAAAGTCAGCGCGCCCGGTCTGCGCCCCAAGCAAAGGAACGACGCCCAGAACGAGCGCCATGCCCAGTGCAAGCCAAAGAGAAAAGTGTCCGATTTCAGGAATCATGTTCAGGGGCTCGTGACCACCGAGGTGGCGGTTTTTGCGTTGCTCTTGGCGGCGTTTTTCAAAGCCTCGGCGGCTTCGGGGGGCATATAGTTTTCATCGTGCTTGGCCAGCACTTCTTTGGCTTGGAACACGCCGTTTTCAAGTTTGCCCTGGGCGACCACACCTTTGCCTTCTTTGAACAAGTCGGGCAGGATGCCCGAGAACTGCACCGGCACGGTGGTAGCGGTATCGGTTACTTCAAAGCGCACTGCCACGCCTTCGCGTTGCACGCTGCCGGCAACCACCAAGCCGCCCAAGCGAAAGGTACGCCCTACAGGCGCTTCTTTGGCCACGATTTGCGAAGGTGAAAAGAAAAAGACAAGATTGCTCTGAAACGCATTGAGCACCAACGCGGTGGCGCCACCCACTACTGCAAGAATGCCCAAGGCGATGGCAAAGCGTTTACGGCGAGGCGTCATGCGCGATTTCCTGTTCCGATAATTCACGTACGGTTTGCATACTGGCGCGCTGCCCGGCACGTGCGAGCACGACCTCGAGGAACAAGCATATCAGCACCACAGAGTAAGAGCCCCAAACATACAAGCCATAGCCGCCCATAGCCCAGAAAGCATCCCAACTTTCCCAGATCATGCGACCACCGCCTGCACCCAGCGGGCATGGCGCTCGCGCTGCAAAATAATTCCGCGCACCCGGTACAAAGCCATGGCTATGCTGTAGGCCCAAAAGGCCAGTGCCATCAGCAACATAGCCCATAACATGGTCTGCGCCATGCTCGAACCCTTGGTCACCGATAACGAAGCACCCTGGTGCAAAGTGTTCCACCACTTGACCGAAAAATAAATAATGGGGACGTTTACCGCGCCTACCAAAGCCAGCAGGCCACCGGCGCGGTCAGCGCGGCGCGGGTCGTCGATCGCACTGGTCAGGGCGATGTAGCCCATATACAAAAAGAACAAAATCAATTCAGAAGTCAGCCGCGCATCCCACACCCACCAGGTGCCCCACATCGGTTTGCCCCAGAGCGCGCCGGTCCACAAGGACAAAAACGTGAACATGGCGCCAGTCGGTGCCAGCGCCTGGGTCATCATGCCCGATATACGTGTATTGAAAGTAAAGCCCAGAAAAGCCCAGAACGCCATGGCCAGGTAAATCACCATGGACATCCAAGACGCGGGCACGTGGACAAAAATAATGCGGTAGCCCTCGCCTTGCTGAAAGTCCGTGGGCGCGACAAAAAATCCCAGGTACATGCCCGCAAGCGCCAAAACAGCAGCCAGGGCGGCAAACAAAGGCCAGAGCCTGCCGGCGAGCGGATAAAAGGACTGCGGTGCAGCCCATTGAAACCAACGAATTCTTAAATGTTCCATTTACTCAAGCGCAATGCGCAAAGCCAGGGCACAGGCCCACGGCCCAAAAAAACCGGCCAGCAGCAGCATGGCCATCAATATCGACATCTGCGCACCATACTCCAGTCCGCTGAGCTGGGCCTCCACGGCACCTGAACCAAATACCAGTGCTGGAATATACAGAGGCAGCACCAGCAGCGACAACAACACCTCGCCGCCACGTACTCCCAGCGTCAAAGCCGCACCCACCGCACCGATAAAGGAGAGCAAAGGCGTGCCCACCAATAGAGACAGCAGCAAAACCCCCATGGTCGGCGCATCCAGTCCAAACTGCACCGCCAACAACGGCGAGAGCAGCGTCAACGGCAAACCCGAAAGCAGCCAATGCGCCGTCACCTTAGCCGCAACAAGCACCGGCAGCGGCGCTTGCGACAAAGCCATTTGTTCCAGTGACCCGTCCTGATAATCCGGTGCGAACAAACGACCTAGCGACAATAAACTGGCCAGCATTGCCCCTACCCACAATATGCCCGGCGCGATCTTGCGCAGGGTGTCGGGCTCGGGCCCTATGGCCAGCGGAAACAAGGTGGCAACCACGACAAAAAAGAAGACTGCCGTCAGCACCTCGCTTTTGCGCCGTAGCGCCAGCCGCAGGTCGCGCTGCAAAAGGGCCATAAAAGCGCTCATGCGCCCAGGCGGAAGCTGCGGCTCCGCCCTCCGATTTCCACCGATTGGTGACTGGTAAACAAGACCATGCCACCGCGCTCCAGGTGCGCTTCCATGAAACTTGCGACCAGTTGTTGTGCGGGACCATCCAGCGCCACAAAGGGCTCGTCCAGCAACCACAG
>CANJXV010000247.1 GCA_947478935.1 Comamonadaceae bacterium | reverse complement strand
TCAAAGACGGCCACTGCGTTCGCCTGCAACAAGGCGATATGGATCAATCCACCACCTTCGGGGAAGACCCGGTCGCCATGGCGCGCAGCTGGGTGGACAAAGGCGCCAGGCGCTTGCATCTGGTGGACCTGAACGGCGCCTTCGCCGGGCACCCGAAAAACGAAGCGGCCATACGCCGCATCCTCAAAGAAGTGGGTAGCGAAGTCGATGTACAACTAGGCGGCGGCATCCGCGACTTGGACACGATTGAGCGCTACCTCGATGCCGGCCTGCGCTACGTCATCATCGGCACCGCAGCGGTTAAAAATCCTGGCTTTTTACAAGACGCCTGCACTGCGTTTGGCGGCCACATCATTGTCGGTCTGGACGCCAAAGAGGGCAAAGTCGCCACCGATGGCTGGAGCAAACTTACCCGCCACGACGTTGTCGACCTGGGCAAAAAGTTTGAGGACTACGGCGTCGAGTCCATCATCTACACCGACATTGGCCGTGACGGCATGCTCACCGGCATCAACATCCCGGCCACAGTGGCTCTAGCGCAAGCGCTGTCGATTCCTGTCATTGCCTCGGGGGGGCTCTCCAATATGGCCGACATCGAAGCCCTGTGCGACGTAGAAGACGAAGGCGTGGAGGGCGTCATTTGCGGACGCGCCATTTACACCGGCGACCTGGACTTCGCTGCCGGCCAAGCCCGCGCTGACGAACTCAATGGCTAATTCGGTGGCGGAGTTCGGTGCTGCCAGTGCAGCTCCTGCCACGCGCAGCGAAGAACTTTTTCACGGGCAGCCCTGCCACCGCCTGACGCTGGCAAATGGCGATACCGTGCTGGTGGCGCAGCACGGCGCGCATGTGGTCTCGTGGGTAAGCGGTGGCCGTGAGCGCTTGTTCCTCAGCTCCAAAACCGTGTGGGATGGACGCGCTGCGATTCGCGGCGGCATTCCCGTTTGCTTTCCCCAATTTAATCAGCGCGGCGATTTGCCCAAACATGGTTTTGTGCGAAACCGACCTTGGACCTTGCTTACCGCAGAGCGGGGCGACGCCAGCTTGTGTTTAGGGCTGAATGGGGACGACAGCATCCGCGCCCTATGGCCCGCCGAGTTTGAAGCCCGCTTGCGCGTGGACTTGCTACCAGAGAAACTTTGCGTCACCTTGGAGGTGCGCAACCTGGGCACGCAAGCCTTGAGCTTTACCGGCGCGCTGCATTCCTACCTGGCTGTCAGCGATATTGCGCAGGTGCGCCTATCTGGTTTGGGTGGACAAAAAGAATGGGATTCGCTGGCCGATACGCACCAAAGCGCGCTTAAGAGTTTGCAATGCGTAGGCCCGTTTGACCGCGTCTATAGCGCACCGCACGCGCCTATGCATTTGCATGACCCGCAAGGCGGCTTAGAGATCAGCAACAGCGAAGGCTGGGCGGACTGCGTGGTGTGGAACCCTGGCGCAGCGGGCTGCGCGGGTATGGCTGACATGACGCCAGACGCGTTCGAGCACATGCTGTGCGTAGAGGCCGCGCAAGTGTTCCAGCCTATTAGCGTAGCGCCGGGCGGGTACTGGAGCGGCAGCCAGGTTTTGCGCGCCGTGGGTGCCTAAAGCATGCTGGCTAAACGCATCATCCCATGCCTGGACGTGACCGGTGGCCGCGTGGTCAAGGGCATTAATTTTGTGGAGCTGCGCGACGCAGGTGACCCGGTGGAAATCGCGGCGCGCTACAACGAGCAGGGCGCGGATGAGCTGACTTTCTTGGATATCACAGCCACCAGCGACCAGCGCGATTTGATACTGCCCATCATCGAAGCCGTGGCCAGCCAAGTGTTTATTCCGCTCACTGTGGGCGGCGGTGTGCGCACCGTGGCCGATGTGCGGCGCCTGCTCAATGCGGGGGCAGACAAAGTCAGCTTTAACTCGGCGGCCATCGCCAACCCGCAAGTGATACAAGAAGCCTCGGCTAAATACGGCACCCAATGCATCGTGGTGGCTATTGACGCTAAGCGTCGGTCGCATGAAGAAGAGCAGCGTGTGGGTAACACCGGCTTGTCCGTTGGCCCCGGCTGGGATGTGTTTAGCCATGGTGGCCGCAAAAACGTAGGCCTGTGCGCCGTGGCCTGGGCCGTGCAAATGGCGCAGCTGGGCGCGGGCGAAATATTACTCACCAGCATGGACCGCGACGGCACCAAAGCTGGCTTTGACCTGGCGCTCACCCGCGCCGTGAGCGACGCCGTGCCCGTGCCCGTCATCGCATCAGGCGGCGTGGGCAATCTAGACCACTTGGCAGATGGCATCCAGCAGGGCGGCGCCGACGCCGTCCTGGCCGCTAGCATCTTCCACTATGGGGAATACACCGTAGGGCAGGCGAAGGCGCGGATGCGGGAGCGGGGGATCGCGGTTCGGGTGTGAGGCTGCGTTGGGCGGAACGCAGCGTATTCAGGGGGCTGGAGTGACTGGAGTTGGAGTTTGAAGAGTGGTTGGGCTATTTACAGAATTCTGGTTTGCTTCTCGGTGAAGGAGATTCCCTCGATATCACGCAGTACGGCACGGACTTCCTGAAATACCTTCTCGATGCATGCCTTGTATAACAGCTTGTTCGTCGTGGACACGCACCGGCACGATGTCGCTTCGCGGCGCTTGTAGACGGATATTCTGGCCGCCAACGACTCAGCATTAATTGTTGGAGCCTTAGGTGACATTGCACAGATTGGGTAACCCGGTTGAAAAACCCTTGGACCGTACAGTAAAACGGCGGTTTAGCTACGGCTCTGACGTTCAACATCAGCCCTTAACATCCCCCCTTATGAACTATTTAGACGCCATCACATGGGACGCCCAAGGCCTGGTGCCCGTTATTGCCCAGGAGCAGGGCAGCAAGGACGTGTTGATGTTTGCCTGGATGAACCGCGAGGCGCTGCAAAAGACGGTGGAGTTGGGCCGGGCGGTGTATTTCAGCCGCTCGCGCAGCAAGCTGTGGCCCAAGGGCGAGGAGTCCGGCCATGAACAGCTGGTGCACGAAATCCGTATCGACTGCGATGCTGACGTGGTGCTCCTCACCGTCACCCAGCAAGGCCACGAGCCCGGAATTGCCTGCCATACCGGGCGCCACAGTTGTTTTTTCAGCATGCTGCAAAACGGGCAGTGGCAGCCGGTAGAGCCAGTGCTCAAAGACCCTGCAACGATTTACCCCAAAGGCAATTAAATGGACAGTTCGGGCAAAGAAATTTCACAAGATGCGCTGGCGCAATTGGCCGCCATCATTGAAAGCCGCAAAGTCGCGAACGGCGGCGACTCTCAGACCAGCTATGTCTCCCGCCTTTTTCATAAAGGGCCGGACGCGTTTTTAAAGAAAATCGGCGAAGAGGCCACCGAAGTGGTGATGGCCGCCAAAGACCTGGACCACGGCGGCGACCCTAGCAAGCTAGTGGGCGAGGTGGCCGACCTGTGGTTCCACTGCCTGGTCGCCCTGGCGCATTACGGTTTGCATCCGTCGGACGTGATCTCCGAGCTGCGTCGGCGCGAAGGCACCAGCGGCATCGAAGAAAAAGCCCTGCGAAAAGCGATACAGCGCGAAGCCCAAGAGCCCTGATTTAATATCGCTTTTAGTCCGTGATGAGGCGAGGCCGCTTGGCTGGATGGCGGCCCTAGCCCAGCCCAAGCCCGCGACAAACCAAGCAAATTGCCCTCAGTAGACATTAACTTAATCCCAAGTTCCGACCATGGCCACCCATTCGCACACCGTCCACGACCCCAACTGCCTTTTCTGCAAAATCGTCGCCAAGCAGATTCCTTCGCGCACCGTTTACGAGGATGATGACTTTTACGCCTTCCACGACATTGCCCCCTGGGCGCCGGTGCACTTTCTGATCATTCCTAAGTTGCATATTCCGTCTATGTTGCATGTCGGGCCCGAGGACGCGCCCCTGATGGGGCGCATGATGGCCCTGGTGCCGGTGCTGGCTTTGCAGGAGGGTTGCAACCCTTATCCCGACGGGGGCTTTCGCCTGGTAACAAATACTGGCGCAGAGGGCGGGCAAGAGGTGCGGCACCTGCATTTGCACGTCATGGGTGGCCCCAGGCCCTGGCTGCGGGGTTGAAAACACGCAAATAGCGCAGGTGCAACCTGCGCGACTAGAATTCCCCCTCACTTAGGAGAACCGTATGGGTTTGTCAACAACACATCTGATCATTTTTCTGGTCATCATTGTGGTGATCTTCGGTACCAAAAAACTGCGC
>CANJXV010000246.1 GCA_947478935.1 Comamonadaceae bacterium | reverse complement strand
CTATGTCGAAGGTCTGCTGGAGGGTGGAACGGTCGATGGCGAAGATGCACTCGATGGCGATGTCGGCGGCGAGAAAGACCCGCTATACGACCAGGCCGTGGAAGTGGTTTTGAAGAACCGCAAGGCCAGTATTTCTCTGGTGCAGCGCCACCTGAAAATCGGCTACAACCGCGCTGCCCGTCTGGTGGAGGACATGGAAAACGCCGGTCTGGTTAGTTCCATGAGTTCCAGCGGCCAGCGCGAAATTTTGGTGCCCGCGCGTGCTTCTTGATGCGCTGCGCCTACTGATAGCTTGCCCGTGATGACATCCCACCAAACCGTGCTGCGTGTAATCAGTGGTTTCTTTGCGCTTTGCTGCATCAACGTGCAGTCTCATGCCACCGGCTTGGAGGCCTTGGACGCTTTCATCAAAAATACCCGCAGCGGTCGCGCGCAGTTTGTGCAGCAAGTGACATCGCCACCCAAAGAGGGGCAAATGGCGCGCGTGCGCAATAGCAGCGGAAGCTTTGAGTTTGTGCGCCCCAACCGTTTCCGTTTTGTTTTTAAAAAACCGTTAGAGCAAACCATAGTGGCCGATGGGCAAACCCTTTGGCTATATGACGTGGACTTGGCCCAAGCCACGGCACGCAAACAGGCGCAGGCACTGGGCTCTACGCCAGCCGCGTTGATCGCCTCTGCTACCGATTTGCGCGCCATGGAGGCAGACTTTGAGCTGAGTAACGCACCGGTTTCTGACGGCCAGGACTGGGTGCTTGCGCGCCCGCGTTCTAAGGACGGCGGTGTGCAAACCGTGCGCATTGGCTTCAAAGGTACGGCTTTGGCGAGCCTGGAAATTTTGGACAGTTTCGGCCAGCGTTCGGTAATGCAATTTACGCAGTTCGAAGCCAACCCGGCGCTGGATAACGCACTGTTCCAGTTCAAGCCACCGGCTGGTGTGGATGTGTTGCGCCAGTAAGCGCATGTCCACCAAGCCCTCCAACCACATACCTCTGGCCGAGCGCCTGCGTCCGCGCACGCTGGCCGAGGTGATTGGTCAGTCGCAGGTGCTGGGCGAGGGTATGGCGCTGCGCCTGGCGTTTGAATCGGGCACGCCGCACAGCTGCATTTTGTGGGGCCCACCGGGCACCGGCAAAACCACGATAGCGCGTTTGATGGCCGATGCCTTTGATGCCGACTTCATCAGCATCAGCGCGGTGCTAGGCGGTATCAAGGAAATCCGCGAAGCGGTGGAGCGGGCGCAGCAATCGCAAGATGGCCTCGAGCAGCGGCGCACTCTGGTGTTTGTCGATGAGGTACACCGCTTTAACAAAAGCCAGCAAGATGCTTTTTTGCCGCATGTGGAAAGCGGCTTGTTTACCTTTATTGGCGCGACCACCGAAAACCCTTCCTTCGAAGTGAACTCTGCGCTTTTATCGCGGGCGGCGGTGTATGTCTTGCAGCCGCTAGGCGAAGAGGCGCTGGCCCAACTGATTGCCAAAGCGCTTGCCTTGGATGCGGTGCCGCCTTTGGACGATGCAGCCGCGCGGCGCCTGGTGGGCTATGCAGACGGCGATGCGCGTCGCTTGCTCAATACCTTGGAGACCTTGGCCACCGCGGCGCAACAGGAAAAGCGCGCGCAGATTGACGATACCTGGTTGCTGAACGTGTTGGGCGAGCGCATGCGCCGCTACGACAAAGGCGGCGAGCAGTTTTACGACACGATTTCTGCCCTGCACAAATCGGTACGCGGTTCTGACCCGGACGCCGCACTCTATTGGTTCGTGCGCATGCTCGATGGTGGTGCTGAGCCGCGCTACTTGGCACGGCGCTTGATTCGCATGGCCAGCGAAGACATCGGCCTGGCCGATCCGCGCGCCCTGCGCATGGCGCTCGATGCGGCGGATGTGTATGAACGCCTGGGAAGCCCCGAAGGCGAATTGACCCTGGCCCAGTGCGTGGTCTATCTGGCGATGGCGCCTAAATCCAATGCGGTGTACAAGGCTTTCAAGGAAGTCAAAGCGCTGGTCAAAAAAGAGGGCACACGCCCCGTGCCACTGCATTTACGCAATGCGCCCACCACCTTAATGAAAGAGCTGGACTACGGCAAAAACTATCGCTACGCCCACGACGAGGAGGGTGCTTTTGCGGCGGGCGAACGCTATTTGCCCGAGGGCATGGAAGACATGCAGTTTTACCAACCGGTGGAGCGCGGGTTGGAAATCCGGATTTCTGAAAAACTGCGCGAATTGCGAGCACGCAATGTCCGTGCAAAGGTATCCAGTTAATTATTTAATTGACTATTAATTTGGTTTGCCAACACGGGTAAACCCCAAAACAATGGGTAGCTTGTGGGGCAAGGCGGATCGCTAGAATCCCACCACTCGGCAATGCCCAGTAGCCCAGCGCTGCCAGTGGCTGGTTTATTGCTATCAAACGCTTGGCACACCCGGGTTCGTATCTAACCGGGCCATCCAACTTCGGAGTTATCTATGGATATTTTTGTACAGCAGGTCATCAATGGCCTGGTGTTGGGCAGCATGTATGCGCTCATCGCTCTAGGCTACACCATGGTGTACGGCATCATTAACCTGATTAATTTCGCACACGGTGAAGTCATGATGGTGGGGGCGCTGGCCAGCTGGACCGTAATTGGTTTGCTGCGCCCGGCGCACCCGGACTGGCCCGGTTATGTGATTCTTTTAATTGCTCTGGTGGTGGCCTGCGTGGTGGCTGCAGTACTCAATTTCATTATCGAAAAAATCGCCTACCGCCCTTTGCGCAACAGCCCCAAGCTGGCGCCCCTGATTACCGCGATTGGTATGTCCATCCTTTTGCAGACCTTGGCCATGATTATCTGGAAGCCCAACTTCAAGTCTTACCCCACCTTGCTGCCGAGCGAGCCCTTTAATGTTCTGGGTGCGGTGATCACGCCCACGCAGGTCATGATCCTCGGTTTCACAGCCGTGTCCCTAGCGCTGCTGACCTGGTTAGTCAATTACACCAAGCTCGGACGCGCCATGCGCGCCACCGCCGAGAACCCACGCGTAGCTGGCCTGATGGGCGTCAAACCCGATATGGTGATTTCCGCTACCTTTGTGATCGGCGCAGTGCTGGCCGCGATTGCCGGTGTGATGTACGCATCCAACTACGGAACCGCGCAGCACGCTATGGGCTTTTTGCCCGGTCTCAAAGCGTTTACTGCAGCAGTGTTTGGCGGCATCGGTAATTTGGCCGGTGCGGTGGTCGGGGCGATTTTGCTGGGCCTGATCGAATCGATTGGCGCGGGCTACATCGGCGATTGGACTGGCGGCGTACTGGGCAGCCATTACTCGGATATTTTTGCCTTTGTCGTGCTCATCATCGTCCTGACCCTGCGGCCCTCGGGTTTGCTGGGCGAACGCGTGGCAGACCGGGCATAAGGGGGAGATGGTCATGACACAAAAAACTTTGATTCGTTATGCGCTGATTGCGGCGCTCCTATTGGTCTTGCCCCTGGTTTTGCAAAACTTTGGCAATGCCTGGGTGCGTATTGCCGATATGGCTTTGCTCTATGTGCTGCTCGCTTTAGGCCTCAACATTGTGGTGGGCTATGCCGGTTTGCTGGACCTGGGCTATGTCGCCTTCTTTGCCATTGGCGCTTACAGCTATGGATTACTCAATTCGCCCCACCTGACCGAAACCTTCGCCTGGCTAGCCACTGCCTACCCCACCGGTATGCATACCCCGATTTGGCTGGTGCTGATTTTGGGTGCGGGCCTGGCGGGCATTTTCGGCGTGCTGCTGGGCGCGCCCACACTGCGCTTGCGTGGCGACTACCTGGCCATCGTGACCCTGGGTTTTGGCGAAATCATCCGGGTGTTCCTGAACAATATGGACAACCCGGTCAACATCACCAATGGGCCCAAAGGCATAGGGCAAATTGATTCACTCCAATTTTTTGGCATCAACATCGGCAAAAAAATGGTGATTTGGGGTATTGAGTTCGCCTCGGTGTCGCTGTATTACTACCTGTTTTTGGCGCTGGTCTTGTTCAGTATCTTGATATCGCACCGCTTGGAGCAGTCGCGCATCGGGCGCGCGTGGATGGCAATCCGTGAAGACGAAATAGCGGCCAAGGCCATGGGCATCAATACGCGCAACCTCAAGCTCACGGCCTTTGGCATGGGCGCTACCTTTGGCGGCGTCTCCGGCGCCATGTTCGCGTCCTTCCAAGGCTTTATTTCGCCCGAGTCCTTTAGCCTGATGGAGTCGGTGATGATCGTGGCCATGGTGGTGCTGGGCGGCATCG
>CANJXV010000245.1 GCA_947478935.1 Comamonadaceae bacterium | reverse complement strand
TGTACGGCACCATCCGCATGCACCAGGAAAAATGGTTTCCGGGCCGCGTGCACGGCACGGAACTAGATAACAACCCAGACTTCGCTGCCCTGGCGCGCGCCTATGGCGCACAAGGCTTGCAGGCCCATAGCGTGGAAGAGCTACAAACGGCCATCTTGCAAGGCTTTGCCGCCAAGGGGCCTACGCTGATACATGTGCTGACCGACCCGGAATACATCAGCCCCGGCGCCACCTTGTCGGGCCTACGAAATCAAAACGCCAAGCCGGTTTAACTTAAACCGGTAACTGGCACAGCGGCGCCGTGGATGGCGCGGGCAGCGTCAGAGGCTAGGAAGGCGATGACTTGGGCCAGGTCGTGCGGGCTGACCCAGCGCGAGGGGTCCGCGTCAGGCATGTCAGCCCGGTTTTGTGGGGTGTCCAAGATGGTAGGCAGCACGCAGTTGACGTTGATATTTTTCATACGCAGTTCGGCAGCCATAGCTTCGGTGAGCCGCATTACTTCGCTTTTGGCCGCCGTGTAAGCACCCATTTGGGCCAGTCCGCGCTGGGCGGAAAAGGCGCCCACGTTGACGATCTTGCCGCCGCCCTGGCGCAGCATCTGCGGCACTACGGCGCGGCTGGTATTGCGCAAGGTACGCACATTCATGTCATGCAAAAAGTCCCAGGTGTTGTCGCTGGTATCGTGGACCGCATCGCCCATGGCGAATCCGCCAGTCAGGTTGCACAAGACGTCGATACGGCCAAACCGTGCTATTGCCTGCTCCACAGCGGCGGCCACTTGCGCCGCATCACATAAGTCCAATGCGATAGGCAGGCATGGCGCAGGCTCGAGCTTGGCGAGCGCAGCTTCGCTGATAGGCGCTCGGTCCAGCAGCACCAGTTGCGCGCCCTCGTGGGCAAACACGTGCGCAGCAGCCATGCCTAGGTTACCGGCGGCACCGGTAATGCATATGGTTCGGGGGTTTGTCGTCATAGGGAATTTTTAAATGCAATGGTGGATGACTAACTCAAGGCAAAGCCCGATTGAGCAAGGCCGCCAGACGTTGGCCCGCCAGGGCCAAGCGCCGCAATATTACAGGCGTCATGCGGGCGACATAGGCCGGGCTGGGGTCGCCTTGTGGATAAAAGCCGGGCTGCGCCACGATGCGGCATGATTCTTCGGCCATGTCGCTCGCCGAAGTGGGTGCGTGGCCCAGCCATGCTTGCGTTTGCGTTTGCGTTTGTGAATGTGCTCGCACCGTGGCAATCAGCGTGACATCGTCAAGCGCCAGTTGTTCGATCAGGCCCTTATCCCACAATGCATGTAGATTGCTACCGCGCATTAAAAAGCGTAGCTGCACCGTGTTACCGCCCCGGTCGTCTTGGTAACCGGCGTGCAAAGGCTGGTGTATGTCGGCTACGAAATGCACCAGGTATTTCAGGGCCTGCAAGCGCTCTAGGTCTGCGGCTTTGGAAGCGAGTATGGCGCGCTGGTGGTCTATGGCGCCGACCACGCACTTGCCATCCGGGCAATCGCGCGCGGCATCGAAGCGGCACTGGCCGCGCGGGAAGTTCACATAGTGCCAGGGCGCAGTAGCCGGTCCACGCTGTTCGTCAGCCCAGGTCGCTACCGACACCAGCGTATGCCCCGGCTCCAGGGCCAGCAAGCGCGAAGCCTCTTCGAGGGCACCAGGGCTAAGGTCTTGCCAAGCGATGGCCGCCACCACCTGGTGGCCTTGCGTACCCCAGGCGCGGGCGGGCGCAGTGCACAAACCCCAAAGGGCGATCAGGGCCAGGGGCGCAAACAAGCGTGCCATGCCGCCCACGCCGCACATTTTGCGTGACATAGTGTCCCGTTCCAACGAATCTAATAATGCGCCGATTGTGCCTATGCATGGGCCGCGCATAAAGCTGGTATTGTTTGACTTAGATCAGCACGCCATCGCACCGAATGAGTGCGCTACTTGCATAGTGCAAAATCCGCGCTGGTAGCGCCTGCCCGTGGCAGCGCGTGTCTCGACAAGCGCCGGGCACATCTTTTGCCTTTGGCTCCCGTACTTTTTTGAATCTCAGGAAAAACCATGCAAGGAATTGTTCGCCCCCTGCTCATCGCTCTCAGCGTGGCCGTAAGCGCGGTCTCTTCCCTCGCGCAAACCACAGCGCTCAAGTTTCAACTGGACTGGCGCTTTGAAGGCCCGGCAGCTTTATTTTTAGTGCCTGCGGCCAAAGGCTATTTCAAAGACGCAAAGCTAGACGTGACGATAGATGCAGGCAATGGCTCGGGCGGCGCGGTTACGCGTGTGGCATCGGGCGCCTATGACATAGGCTTTGCAGACCTGGCCGCGCTGATGGAATTTCACGCCAACAACCCGGATGCGCCGAACAAGCCGGTGGCGGTGATGATGGTCTATAACAACACGCCGGCCTCGGTAATGGCATTGAAAAAATCGGGCATCAAAACCCCCGCCGACCTGACGGGCAAAAAACTGGGCGCCCCGGTGTTTGACGCGGGCCGACGCGCGTTTCCCATCTTTGCCAAGGCCAATAGCGTGGGTGCAGTGAACTGGACTGCCATGGACCCGCCGCTGCGCGAAACCATGCTGGTGCGTGGCGATGTCGATGCCATCACCGGCTTTACCTTTACCTCGCTTTTGAATATCGAAGCGCGTGGCGTCAAGGCCGAAGACGTGGTGGTGCTGCCCTATCCCGAATACGGTGTGCGCCTGTATGGCAACGCGATCATCGTCTCGCCCAAGCTCTTGCAAGAAAATCCCGCCGCCATCAAAGCGTTTTTGTCCGCATTTGCCAAAGGCATGAAAGACGTTATTGCCCACCCCGATCAAGCGGTTGAAACCGTCAAGGCGCGCGACGGCATCATCAACACTGAACTGGAAACCCGCCGCCTCAAGCTGGCTATCGATACCGTGATCAACAGCCCAGAAGCGCGTGCCGAAGGGTTTGGTCAGGTCAAGCCCGGACGCTTGTCCCTCATGGCATCCCAAGTGTCCGACGCGTTTAACACCAAAACCCGCGTCAATCCGGACGCAGTGTGGAATGGTGGCTTTCTGCCAGGTGCCAAAGAGCTCGACGTTTTGCCGGCACCCAAAGCGGCTGCAAAAAAATAAGTGGTCCAAAGCGTGAGCACCGCCGCTGCGCCTTTTCTGGACTTCCAGAACGTTTGGCTGGCCTATAACGAGGAGCTGCTGGCGCAGCAAAAGTTTGCCGTCGAAGACATCAGCCTGCAAGTGCAGCGCGGCGAATTTATCGCCATCGTCGGCCCCTCGGGCTGCGGAAAATCGACGTTTATGAAGCTCACCACCGGCCTTAAAAAGCCGAGCAGAGGCAGCATCCATGTCGATGGTCAGCCGGTCAACGGACCGCTCAAGATCAGCGGTATGGCGTTTCAGTCGCCATCGCTGTTGCCCTGGCGCACCACCTTGGACAACGTACTACTGCCCTTGGAAATCGTGGAGCCCTACCGCTCGCAGTTCAAAGCACAGCGGGCCGAGTACGAGGCGCGCGCTATGGATTTGCTCAAAACTGTGGGCCTAGCAGGCTACGAGAAACAATTTCCGTGGCAGCTATCGGGCGGCATGCAACAGCGCGCCAGCATTTGTCGCGCGCTGATTCATGAGCCCCAAATGCTCTTGCTAGACGAGCCCTTTGGCGCGCTTGATGCCTTTACCAAAGAAGAGCTGTGGTGCATTTTGCGCGACTTGTGGAGCGCACAGCGCTTTAACGTAGTGCTGGTGACGCACGATTTACGCGAATCGGTTTTTTTGGCAGACACGGTCTATGTCATGAGCAAAGGTCCGGGGCGCTTTTTGGTAAAGCGTGAGATTGACCTGCCCCGCCCACGCGACTTGGAGCTCACCTACACCCCGGCCTTCGGCGACATCGTGCATGAACTGCGCGGCCATATCGGAGCGATCAGAAAAACATGAAAAACCGTACACGCGAACGATGGGCCCCCTGGCTGCTGCTGCTCTTGACGCTGCTGATCTGGCAGGGCCTGTGCAGCCTATTTGCGGTATCCGAATTTATATTCCCCAGCCCGCTGCGCATTGCGCAGCAGACCATCGAGTTTCGTGGCGTTATCGCTGGCCACGCATGGCGCACTTTTTGGGTGACCATGGCGGGCTTTGGTATTGCGATTGTGGTGGGCGTGTTGCTGGGCTTTTTGATTGGCAGCTCGCGGCTGGCGTATGCGGCGGTGTATCCGTTGATGACGGCATTTAACGCCCTGCCCAAAGCGGCCTTTGTGCCAATATTGGTGGTGTGGTTTGGCATTGGCATCGGGCCTGGCATA
>CANJXV010000244.1 GCA_947478935.1 Comamonadaceae bacterium | reverse complement strand
GCAGCCACCTGGCCACCCCTGACCAGCCTGACCGCTTCCATCTTGAATTCCAGCGTGTAACGCGCCCGTTTCGTCTCGTTCATCTCTAATCTCCTAAAACTGATTTTGAACCATCAGCTAAGGAGTACGTTTTTCGGGGGCAAGGTCATTGCCAAGTCGGCGGATTTTGAAGTGCTGAAGGTTCGTTTGCGCGCGCATCTACGACGCAAACACTTCGAGGATGAAAATCATCATATTCGTGAGAAGCTGGTACGCAGCGAGACCGAGGCCACTGCGCGCATGCAGATGGACGCGGAACGCGAAAAGCTCGATCAGCGCCTGCGCGATCAGCAGTTCTACACCCGCTCCTTGTTTGAATCCAATATCGATGCGCTGATGACTACCGATCCGATAGGCATCATCACCGACGTGAATCATCAGATGGAGTTACTGACCGAGTGCACGCGCGACGAGCTAATTGGTGCCCCGTTTAGTCGCTACTTCACCGATACAGAGCGGGCCGAGGCGAGCATTAAGCTGGTACTGATACATAAAAAGCTCACCAACTATGAGCTGACAGTGCGCGCCAGAGGCGGCAAGGAAACCGTGGTGTCTTTCAACACGGCCACGTTTTACGACCGCTACCGAAACCTGCAAGGCGTGTTTTCGGCGGCGCGTGACATCACCGAACGCAAGCTTTTTGATCAAGTGCTACTGCAAAAAAACGCCGAATTGGAAAGTGCAAAGTCGGTTGCAGAAAAGGCCAACCTCGCCAAGTCAGACTTCTTGTCCAGCATGAGCCATGAATTGCGAACCCCCCTCAATGCAATCCTTGGCTTCACACAAATCATTGAACGCAGCACGCCCTTGCCGACGCCAGCGACGCAGCAAAACCTTGAAGAAATTCTCAAGGCAGGTTGGTACCTTCTGGAGCTGATCAACGAAATTTTGGATCTGGCACAGATCGAGTCCGGCCAGGTTGTGGTGGCGATGGAGCCGGTTTCGCTGGCAGATGTCATGCTCGAATGCCAGGCCATGATGGAGCCACAAGCCAAGGAGCGTGGCATCCGCATGACGTTTCCGCGCTTCGAGCTTCCCGCCGCCTTGGTGCATGCCGATCGCACTCGGCTCAAACAGGTGCTGATCAACCTGCTACTGAACGCTATCAAATACAACACACCTGCCGGCTCGGTCGCCGTGGAGTGCACGCTGCACCCGCATAACTCGATGCGGATAGCCGTTCGGGATACCGGCCAGGGACTGACTCCCGAAAAATTTGCCCAGCTTTTTCAACCCTTCAATCGTCTGGGCAAAGAAAGTGGCTCCGAGCAAGGCACGGGCATCGGCCTGGTGGTCACCAAGCGACTGGTTGAACTGATGGGCGGCACCATCGGCGCGCAAAGTACGGTAGGGGTGGGGAGCGAGTTTTGGTTCGAATTGCGTTTGGTGAACGCGCCTTTGCCTGCAACTCTGTAAAGAGGGCAACTGCTTCTGACGCGGCCCGGGGTGCCCGATTGCACACCCGCAAATTAGAGCAGATGTAGTGCTCGCTTTGGGCCATCGAACCATCGCCGCAGCGGTCTAGCAAGGCGTAAATAATAAAAACCTTGCGGGCGGCTCGCGCTAAATATTCGGCTTGCACGCGCTGGACAAAGCACTGCCGACGCGTAAAGCTGGCAAGCCCTCAAAACCTCTCTATATAAGGCCGTAAATCCAGCTCATGCGTCCAGGCGTCGCGGGGTTGTTGGTGCAGCATCCAGTAGGCGTCGGCGATGTGGTCGGGGTTGAGGATGCCGTCTTGCGCTTTGAGGGCGTAGCGTTCAGGGAACAGGGTGCGGATAAATTCGGTGTCGATGGCGCCATCGATGATGGTGTGGGCTACGTGCACGCCCAGCGGCCACAGTTCGCGGGCCATGCTTTGGGCCAGGGCGCGCAAGGCCATCTTGCCTCCCGAAAAGCCCGCAAAATTGGCGCTGCCGCGCAGTGAGGCGGTGGCGCCGGTAAAGATGATGCTGCCTTTATGCGCCACGCCGTGGGGACCCTGCCCGACCGCGCTATCCAAGGCAGCGTCTGGCCGCGCCACCATGCGCTTGGCTACTTCGCGCCCGGTCAGGAAACCGGCCAGGCAGGCCATTTCCCACATCTTGGTGTAGCGACGGGCGGTCTCGGTCAGGATGCTGCTGGGCGAGTTGGCGCCGATGTTGAAAACTAGCACCTCAATTGGCCCGATCTGCGTTTCGATGTGCTCTACCAGCGCGATCACTTCGTCCTCTTTGCGCGCATCCGAGCCAAAACCGTGCACTATGCCGCCCAGGGCTCGGATTTCTTCTAGCAGGGGATGTAGTTTGTCTAAGGTGCGCCGCGTGGCGCATACGGTGTAGCCCTCGCGGGCAAAACGGCGGGCCACGGCGCCGCCGGTGGCATCGCCCGCGCCGATAACGAGACAAACCTTGGCTTGCGACATGGTGCAGCCCTCAAGCACGGGGCGGCAAGCCGCGCACCAGGGTTAAAAATTGCAGCGCGGTTCCGGCGCGGCGGTGTTCCGACAGCGCTTGGTATTCGGGGTCGGCAAACCAAGCGCGGGCTTTGTCTTCGGAAGGGAACTTAAAAATAATCATGCGCCCAGCGCGCGCCGCCGTGCCTTCCAAATGCACGGGCGCATCATCAAAAGTGATGAACTCGCCGCCATAGCGCTTGAGGATGGGAAAAAAGCCTTTTTCATACTGGCGGTAAGCGCCCGCGTCGGTCACTTGCAGGTTGACGACGGCATACACAGCGATATCACTCATAGCTAATTCCTTTGAAAAAACTGGGTAGAAACCCTAGGCTAATTGCCACTTTGCAGGGCGTTGTAGCCGTGGGCTTGCGGCCCTATTGTCTTGCGCGCGACAGCAAGGCTAGGGCCTTGCAGCAGACAAGCCCACAGCCCAGCGCGCAAGAGGCCGCAGACCACATGAATCTTATAAGATGCATTCAAACAGCGCCTGCGGCCCACAGCCCGGCGCGCACACACAACGAGGAGTTCGGACATGCCCGTGTTAGAGAGCCAGGTAGATACCCTTGGCGAGGCCTTCGTACGCAACCGCGCAGACATGCTCAAAGCCCTGGCCGGGGTACGCACCATAGAAGACAAGGTGCGCGCCACCGAGGCCGAAAAACAACCCAAATTCCACAAGCGCGGCCAGCTGATGCCGCGCGAGCGGGTGAACCTGCTGCTTGATAGGGGCACGCCTTTTTTAGAAATCTCTACGCTGGCCGGTTACAAGCAGCACGATGACAAAGACGGCTCGCTGGCCGGAGGCAACAGCATTTGCGGCATCGGCTATGTATGCGGCGTGCGCACCATGGTGACGGCGTCCAACAGCGCGATCAAAGGCGGCACCATCACGCCCTGGGGCTTGCGCAAAAGCCTGCGCATGCAAGACATTGCCATGCAGCAAAAGCTGCCCATCGTCAGCCTGCTGGAATCGGGCGGCGCCAATTTACTCTACCAGGCCGAAATCTTTATCGACGGCGGCACCACCTTTGCCAACCAAGCGATGTTGTCGGCGGCGGGCGTGCCGCAAATTACCGTGGTGCATGGCTCCAGCACGGCAGGCGGCGCTTATGTGCCGGGCTTGTCGGACTACAGCATCATGGTGCGCAAAAACGCCAAGGTGTTTTTGGCCGGGCCGCCGCTGCTTAAAGCGGCCACCGGCGAGGTGGCAGGCGACGAGGAACTGGGTGGCGCCGAAATGCATGCGCAGCTGACCGGCACCGCCGAGTTTTTGGCCGAGAGCGATGGCGACGGCATCCGCCTGGCGCGCGAAGTGATGGCCAGCCTAGACTGGAACAAGCACCGCCCGCAGTTTGCCGACGCGCCGGTGCAAGCGCCGCTGTACAGCCCCGACGAACTCTGCGGCGTGGTGCCGCTGGACTACCGCCAGCCTTATGACTGCCGCGAAGTGATTGCGCGCATCGTGGACGGCAGCGAGTTTTTAGACTTTAAAAGCGAATACGACAAGCAGACCATTTGCGGGCGCGCACGCATCCACGGCATGCAAGTGGGCATCTTGGGTAATAACGGACCTATTACCGCCAAGGGCGCGACCAAGGCCGCGCAATTCATACAGCTATGCGACCAAGCCGATATTCCATTGGTTTTTTTGATGAACACCACCGGCTATATGGTGGGCACTGAAAGCGAGCAAGGTGGCATCGTCAAACACGGCAGCAAGATGATTCAGGCAGTAGCCAATGTGCGGGTGCCGCGCATTACCGTGGTGATTGGTGCGTCCTTTGGCGCGGGCAATTACGGCATGTCCGGGCGCGGCTTTCG
>CANJXV010000243.1 GCA_947478935.1 Comamonadaceae bacterium | reverse complement strand
GAGTTCTTCGCCACCAAAGGCGTGCATGTGGACTTGATCAAGCTCTACGGCAGTATGGAGCTGGCGCCGCTGGTGGGTTTGGCCGATGCCATCGTGGACTTGGTATCAACAGGCAATACTTTGCGCGCCAATAATTTGATTGAAGTCGAGCGCATCATGGACATTAGCTCGCGCCTGATCGTGAACCAGGCAGCACTCAAGCTCAAGCGCGAACCGATTCGCCGCATCATCGACGCCTTTGGCGCAGTCGTGGCCGCACCGGGCCATTCCGGCGTATAAATGCTAAGGCGCTCACCAGCATGAATGCCCGCCCCTTACGCCTGTCCACCACCCAGGCTGATTTCGAAGCCCTGTTTCAACAGCGCCTGCACTGGTCGGCTGACACGGACGCCGCGATCGAGCAAGGCGTGGCAGACATCCTTGCGGATGTGAAACAACGCGGCGACGCCGCCGTGCTGGACTACACCGAACGCTTTGACGGATTGCAGGTCGCGTCCATGGCCGACCTGGAATTGCAACAAGCCGATTTCAAAGCCGCCTTCGACGGCTTGCCCGAATCCCAAAAACGTGCGTTACAGGACGCCGCTGCACGCATACGCAGCTACCACGCAGCGCAGAAAAAAGCCTGCGGCGAAAGCTGGCAGTACCGTGACGCCGACGGCAGTTTGCTGGGTCAAAAAGTCACGCCGCTGGACCGCGCTGGTATTTACGTGCCCGGCGGCAAAGCGGCGTACCCGTCCAGTTTGTTGATGAACGCGATTCCCGCGCATGTGGCCGGTGTGGGCGAGATCATCATGGTGGTGCCTACCCCAGTGCGCGGCAGCGTCGCCACCGGCGGCGCGGCAGGCAGTGGTATGACCGCTGCGCGCGGCGAGCGCAACGAGCTGGTATTGGCAGCGGCCTATGTGGCCGGTGTCAGCCGCGCCTTCACCATTGGCGGTGCGCAAGCGGTGGCCGCCCTGGCCTACGGCACAGCCACCGTGCCGCGTGTGGACAAAATCACCGGCCCGGGCAATGCCTATGTGGCGGCAGCCAAACGTCGTGTGTTCGGCACGGTCGGCATTGACATGATCGCCGGTCCATCAGAAATTTTGGTGCTGGCCGACGGCAGTACGCCGCCCGATTGGGTGGCCATGGATTTGTTCAGCCAGGCCGAGCACGACGAACTCGCGCAAAGCATATTGCTGTGCCCTGACGCGGCTTATATAGATGCGGTGCAAGCCTCCATCAACGCACTGCTTCCCGACATGCCACGCCGCGAAATCATCGCCGCTTCGCTCAATGGGCGTGGCGCTTTGATACACACGCGCAGCATGCAAGAGGCCTGCGCCATCAGCAACCGCATCGCGCCCGAACATCTGGAAGTGAGCAGCAGCGAGCCCTATACATGGGAGCCTTTGCTGATTCACGCTGGCGCTATTTTTCTGGGCGCCTTCACCAGCGAAAGCCTGGGCGACTATTGCGCCGGGCCCAACCATGTGCTGCCCACCTCCGGCACGGCGCGGTTTTCTTCGCCATTAGGTGTCTACGATTTTCAAAAACGCAGCAGCTTGATTGAAGTGTCCGAGGCCGGTGCGCAAATACTGGGTCAGACCGCATCGGTGCTGGCGCACGGCGAGGGCTTGCAAGCCCATGCGCGCGCGGCCGAAATGCGCTTGCGCGGGAACAAAGCATGAGCACCCCAACGCCCGACTTGCGTTTTATCCGCGACGATGTGCAAGCCATGCACGCTTATGCCGTGCAGGACGCCGCTGGCATGCTCAAGCTCGACGCTATGGAAAATCCGTATCACTTGTCAGCTCAATTGCAAGCGCAATTGGGCGAGCGCCTGGGCCGCGTCGCCATCAACCGCTACCCCGGCGCGCGCGTCAAAGATTTGCATGCCGCGTTGGCCGCTTATGTGGATCTGCCGGCGGGCTACGCGCTAACGCTGGGCAATGGCTCGGACGAGTTGATATCTATGCTGGCCATGGCCTGTGCCCGCCCCGGCGCCTGCATTCTTGCGCCCGAGCCGGGTTTTGTGATGTACGCCATGTCGGCGCAATTGCAAGGTTTGGGCTTTGTAGGCGTGCCCTTGCGGCCAGACTTTTCGCTGGACGAAGCGGCCATGTCCGCAGCCATCCTCCAGCACCAACCCGCAATCGTCTACCTGGCCTACCCCAACAACCCCACGGCCAATTTATGGGACGCGGCGGCGCTGCGCCGCCTTATCGCGCAGGCCAGCGCCTATGGCGCGCTGGTGGTGCTAGACGAGGCCTACCAGCCCTTTGCGGCCAGCACCTGGTTGGACGAAATCCGTCGCGATCCGGCTGCCAATAAGCAAGTCGTGCTCATGCGTACGCTGTCCAAATTTGGTCTGGCCGGCGTCCGACTGGGCTATGCGCTGGCCCCTGCGGCGCTGCTGGCGCAGATCGACAAAGTGCGCCCGCCCTACAACGTCAGCGCCCTCAATGTGGAGTGCGCGCTGTTCGCCTTGGAGCATGCGCCGGTGTTTGCCGCGCAGGCGCGATTGATCTGTAGCGAACGCGAGCGCCTTTTGGCCGCACTGTCCGCACTACCCGGCCTGCAGCCTGTTCCCAGCCAGGCGAATATGATTCTGCTGCGCGTCCACGGCGAGCCCGGCGCTGCGGCCCGCCTTTATGAGTCGCTCAAAATGCGTCAGATTCTGGTTAAGAACGTTTCTACAATGCACCCGCTGCTGGCCAACTGTCTGCGACTGACCGTGGGCACAGCCCCTGAAAACACGCTGCTTCTTGCAGCGCTTGAGGCCTCTTTATGACCGACACAGCTTCCAGCCTGGTAAGCGTGCTGCCCCAGCCCGATGGCGAGGGTAGTGCTCGCAGCGCCGAAGTGATTCGCAACACCGCCGAAACCCGCATCCGCGTGGCTCTGAATTTGGACGGCAGCGGCCAGGCCCAGTTGTCCACCGGCATCGGCTTTTTCGACCACATGCTCGACCAGATCGCCCGCCACGGCTTGATCGACTTGGACATCCAGGCCCAGGGCGATTTGCATATCGACGGCCACCACACCGTCGAAGACGTGGGTATCACCCTTGGACAGGCCTTTGCCAAAGCGCTGGGCGACAAAAAAGGTATTCGCCGCTACGGCCACGCCTATGTGCCGTTGGATGAAGCCCTCTCGCGTGTGGTCATCGACCTGTCAGGTCGCCCTGGTTTGGAAATGGACGTGCCATTCAAAAGCGGGATGATCGGCGGCTTTGATAGCCAATTGGCGCATGAATTTTTCCAGGGCTTTGTCAACCATGCGGGCGCCACGCTGCATATCGACAATCTCAAAGGCGAGAACGCGCACCACCAATGCGAGACCGTATTCAAAGCCTTTGCCCGCGCCTTGCGCATGGCGGTTGAGCGCGACCCGCGCGCTGCAGGCACTATTCCCTCGACCAAAGGCTCGCTCTGACGTGACACCCCGCCCGGAGGCTTGCGCCATCCCGCCATGAAATCCGTTGCTATCGTCGATTACGGCATGGGCAATTTGCGCTCGGTCACCCAGGCGGTCATGCATGCCGCCGCGCAGGAAGGCGTGCAAGCCGTATGGGCGCGTAGCCCGCAAGAAGTGATGGATGCCGAGCGCGTGGTGCTGCCCGGCCAGGGCGGCATGCGCGACTGCATGGCCGAGCTGCGCGCCAGCGGTATGCTGCCAGCTGTGCTACATGCTGCGGCGCACAAACCCTTGATGGGTGTGTGCGTGGGTATGCAAATGCTGCTGGACCACAGCGAGGAGCTAGACACGCCGGGCCTGGGCTTGATGGCCGGCATAGTGCGAAAATTTTCTCTGCAAGGGCGCTTGCAGGACGACGGCAGTCGCTATAAAGTGCCGCAAATGGGCTGGAACCAAGTCTGGCAGGCTGATCACGGCAAGGGCGTGCACCCGGTGTGGGCGGGTGTGCCCGACGGCAGTTATTTTTATTTTGTGCACAGCTATTTCGCCGATCCGCAGAACCTGGCGCACTGTGCTGCCCAGACCGATTACGGCGGGCGCTTTTGCTCCGCGCTGGCCCGCGATAATATTTTTGCCACGCAATTTCACCCGGAAAAAAGCGCCGCCCAGGGCCTGGCCCTGTACCGCAATTTTCTGCGTTGGGCGCCTTAATATGACTATTGAGGCCCGCTTGCGTGTATGGTTCACCTAATTTTCTGATCCCTTCCCTTAACTTTTACTACCCACCGCTACTGCACCATGCTGCTTATCCCCGCTATTGACCTCAAAGACGGCCACTGCGTTCGCCTGCAACAAGGCGATATGGATCAATCCACCACCTTCGGGGAAGACCCGGTCG
>CANJXV010000242.1 GCA_947478935.1 Comamonadaceae bacterium | reverse complement strand
TGGGGCGTGGAGACGGTCACTTCGCAGACGAATTGACCGCCTTTTTTACCCAGTTTGTCGGCACCCGCTTCCAAATCCCCTTCACGAGA
This sequence comes from Comamonadaceae bacterium, assembly GCA_947478935.1. Taxonomy (GTDB): domain Bacteria; phylum Pseudomonadota; class Gammaproteobacteria; order Burkholderiales; family Burkholderiaceae_C; genus Allorhodoferax. The sequence goes on along the minus strand of CANJXV010000242.1, from coordinate 4,232 downwards.
ATCGGCCTTCGAAGGAGAAAGGTGCAACACGCCTAGGGCCACTAGGCCAAAGCCGGTGAGCGCCGCGATGATCAGGGTGATCACCACGGCAGCCAGCACGGCACCCATGGAAGATTGCTTTTTCATACTCGGGCCTTCACAAAAATGGGCGGCTTGGCAGTCGCTTTTTAGTTGCTCAAAATCTCACGACCATTGAGCGCCTGCACCGGACGCGCATTCATCTTGAAGGGGAAGGCCTGCACCTGCTCCTTGGCGATATTGACCGTGGTCTTGAGGATAAAGAAGCGCACGCCTTCGGTACACGGCGGCGTTGTCAACGAACCTTCGTAGCTGTAAAAATCAAACTCGCGCGGCAGCAGGTTGCCGGGGTTGAAGTTCACGCCGTCAGGCGCGTATTCCACGTTCTCTTCTTTAGGCAGATTGGCCCACAGAGTTTTGATGCCGGGGTTTTCATTACCTTCTTTGAGCAAGACACCCAGCACCGCAAGTTTGCCTTCGGCATTTTTGTGCACAAAGTGCACCACCATGGCCATGGGCTTGCCGTCAATTTTTTCTTCGCTTGGACGGTGGAAGTGGAACTGTAGCAATTCATGCGCGATTCCGTCTATACGCAGCTTGCTGCCCGGCGTGACCACTACTTGGATCGTATGGCCGTTGTTCAGCATCTTGAGTGGGCCTTCTTTGTAGTCGGCACTCACCACCACGCGCGATTTCACGAAAGGCCCTTTGATATCCAAAGGCGATTGCGATTTGCCGGCCGAGCAGGTGGGGAATTCTTTGCCCCACTTCTCTGGGCCCATTTCACCCTCATAGCCCCAATGTGGAGCGGCATGTTTTTCGTCTTTCTTGTCGCCGTGCCCGTCATCCTTCTTGCCCTTACCGTCCTCTTTTTTGCCGTGGCCGTCGTCCTTCTTAGCATGGCCGTCGTCTTTGCTATCTTTCTCTTCCTTATCACCATGGCCTGCTTTTTCTGACTTAGGCAGGCAATCGGACATGACCTTGATTTTTTCGCCGGCGGCTACCAGGCCTAACTGGGCTGCGCAAATCGTATTCTTGCGGTCGCCCAGCTCGGACAACTGCAGCGCCTTGCGGAAGGCTTCCAGGGCACCCGGATCTTCGGCGCCCTTGGTAAGCATACGCAAGGCGCCCAAGCCCGCCTGGCGTTCAGCAGACAGTGTTTTTTCTTTTTTATAAGCGCCCTCGAGGTCGCTCAAAGTCGAGCCGCTGGCCAGCGCCGCTTTGACAGCTTCGAGCTGATTGGTTTTTTCTTCCAGGGGCGCCATTTCCTCTTGCAAGGCCTGCATTTCCTCTTCGGCGGCTTTAAGACTTTCCTCTTTTTCCTTGGCGGACTTTTCAGCAACTTCAACCGCCGCCGTCAGCTCGGTAATCTTGGCCTTGGAAGAGGCCGCTTGCTTTTGGTTCATAAAACCAAACACGCCGGCGCCTATCAAGGCAGCGACCAAAAATACTTCCAACAAAATTCTTTTCATAGTTGATCTTTCGAATATTTAGTGTGAAAAGTAGACACTCCAACGATGCGCAGCACGGCGTGACGCCAGAATGAATCCGGCGAACCTATTGCGCTTTTATCGGCACGAAAACCGGAATCTTGAGTGGCCATGGCACCTCTAACGTGTTCCACGGTACGAAATTCCGGCGCCCTTGCCGTCCAACAGCATCATATCTAATTGATCAACGCCGTTCTGTTTAGATACAGTTGCCACGCCTTCAAGGCGTTGTTTTTCCCAGTCCGAACACGAAGTAATGGGACCTAAGGTGAGGGTCACTTTATAAAAATTTGATGATTTGGCAGTCCATTGCCAGGTAAGCGCTGCCTTGTCACTTAGGCAATTCCATGCAGTGCTTGAGGCATCGGGCGTACCGTCGGCCCCAAACTGCAGTGCGCCGCTTGGTGTGTTGGCTTTACTAGACCAGTATCCGTTCCAGCTGCTACTGCTCAGGCTGATCGGGGTCGTATTGATGTCGTAGGCTGTTTGGGGCAGGGCGTTGGCTCTTAACTTGTAACTACTGGCACTGCTGCGACTAATGGAAAGGTCTGCCAACAATTGGCTGAGCGTTGAAGAGGAAGCATTGACTGTTGCCGGGTAGCTGCTTACGCCTTCTGTCACTCGCCAACTCTGCGGCACATTGGCCGCGTTACCCTCGACACCAAGTTCCAATTGACCCTCGTAGAGGTGTGCCAGATGTACATCGCTGGCGTTGTAGTACCAGCCATAGACATGCACGGTTTTCCCAACTTCGGGAACTACCAGGGCTAAAAATTCGCGGTTCGGATTGCCGTCCAAAGTTCCCTTGTATAGACCTGCTAAAAGTGTTGCTTGGGTTACAGGCGTTGTCGGCTTTGCCGTCGTTGGAGTTGGTATCGGATTAATGATTTTCGTTGCGGAGTCATCTGACACCACTGTTTCGGGTGCACCACCGCAGGCGCAGAGCAACAGTGCGCCCAGGGCGCATATTCGGCTTAGGCTTTGCAGGTAGTAATGCGAAAGCCCCAGGCGTAAGTGCAATGGTGTTGTCATTGCGGCTCCACCCAAGCAGCCTGCAGCCAGTGGCAGTAATCGTCCAAATGCGGCCAGGCGATGTGGCTAACTGGGGTTCCGGGGGGAAATAAGTCGCTGGTGAGGTGGTCCAGCCAAGCGCCATCAGCGTCAAGCTGGCTGCCAAACGCTGCAAAGGCTGCGCGCTGCGGCTCGTCAGCGCCCTTGCGCTTGGGGGCGCCAGTGGCCGGGGCCGGTGGTTGGGCGCTGCGCATCATGGGGGTATGGGCGCGGCGCGAGACCGGGGTGCGCACAGGACCAGAGTAGACGTCATGGATGCTGCCCCAGTGCCTGCCGCGCAGGCGGCGCCGGATGCTGGCGATGCGGTGGCTGGCCTCGTCCACGTCCGGATGGTGAAAGCGGATTTGGCCCAGCACATTGTCAAACAACACCAAGGCCTGGCGGTGTTCTTGCAAGACTTCGGCTAAGTTGTTTAAAGCATCGCCGCGTTGGCACGCTAGCTTGGTGCCGGAGGCGGCTAGTGCTTTGCCATGGCGCCAGCGAAATAGCGGAGCGGCGAAGGGGTCTATGTCGTAGGTGATGACTTTGCCAAAGCCAGACAAAAAAGCGCTGGGCATCATCCAACCAGCGCTGGCGCCGATAAGCAGTAACTCATTGCGGGCAGGCGGTTTTTCGGCCAGCCAGCTGGCGATATCGCGGCACGTGGGCTCCCACAGTTGCAGGCTGCGCCATGCTTTCCAATGCCAACGCAATCCGCCGGAAGGGTTCATGGAGTCTGAGCCCGGTTAAATTGCATGACGCCCAATTCATCCATACGCGATTGCTCGCGTTTTTCCACAAATTTGGCGACCGCAAGCCGGTCGTTTTCCGTCAGCGTTTGCATCTTCAGGCGTTCGGTTTCGGCCAGTACTTTGTGGTGTGCCAAAGTGGATAAATGGATTTCGGAGCGCTCGATGTCATTTTTTACGCGTTCGCGCAAATTCAGCAATTGGGACATGAACTGACGCTGGTTCATTGCGTCGGTCATGCCTTTGTAGCTGCTGTTGGCCGCGTTTTTTTCGTAGTACTCCTGGTACATACTTTCCAACTTGGCTTGGCTACCCAGAAGCGATTGGCGTAATTCTTCGGCGCGGGCGGTGTCCTCGCGGATTTGGGTGATTTTGCGCTCGGCCTTGTTCTCTAGCGCAGACCAGCAGGCGCGTACTTTCATGGTTTTTTAATGCTTAAAAGTAGGTGGCAAGCCATGGCTATTGCTCCATCAGCATGCGCACATCTGTGCGGGTCTGGCTCTCGTCAATGCCGCTGTACATGTCTTGGCACAAAAAAGATTCCATGGCCGTGCGCAGCGCGATAGCCTGGTCGATTTCGGCGTTTGAACCTTGCTGGTAGGCGCCAACTTGTATCAGGTCCACGTTTTGTTGGTAGAGCGACCACAGGCGCCTGAAGCGGTTGGCCATTTTCAAGTCGGTGGGCGTCAGCAGGTTTTGCATGACCCGGGATATAGAGCCGTTCAGATCGATGGCAGGGTAGTGCGCCGCGTCTGCCAGTTTGCGCGAAAGCATGACCTGGCCATCCAACGATGCACGGGCAATGTCCACAATCGGGTCATTACCGTCATCGCCCTCGGCCAGCACGGTGTAGATCGCAGTAATCGAACCATGGCCATGGCGGCCCACGCCGGCGCGCTCGATTAAATTGGGCAAAAGTGCAAAC
>CANJXV010000241.1 GCA_947478935.1 Comamonadaceae bacterium | reverse complement strand
CGTTAAAAATGGTGGTGTTGGAATTTTCAGGCTGCTTCTAGGCTATCGCAGACAGAACCAATAATCAATGCCATGGAACGTGAACCAGGATCGATATGGCCTTTGGCGCGTTCGCCCAAGAAAGAAGAACGTCCGCGTGTCGCATCCATGTCCGCAGTGGCCCGGGCGCTGTCAAACGCACATTGGCGCACGCGTGCAATCAAATCGGGACCGCCAGCGGCTAGTACTTTTTGCACGGGGTCCAGCACATCCAGTAATGTTTTTTGCCCCACCTCTGCCTTGCCCAAACGTGTTAGCGCCTCGATACTGGCACGTAGGGCTAAGGCGAAATCCCCAGCAACAGGCGTAGGCGGCAACTCCTTGCCCAAGGTCATCAGCAGCGTTCCAAATACAGGGCCGGAGGAGCCGCCGATCATGGCCACACAGGTCTTACCCATAGTTTTGAGCGATTCGTGCAGGCCTTTTCCTTCCATCTCAGCCAACTTGGCCTGTATCGCTTGGGCGCCGCGCTTCATATTCAATCCATGGTCCCCATCACCGATCGCCTGGTCTAAGGCGGTAAGTTCTTCAAGATGATCCACCAGCGTCTGGGTGGCATTTTGGATAAGCGCAGTCAAAGACATAGTCAATTTTCTCTTGAGTCAATTGTTTATTCAGCTACGTACACGCAGCCCTTCTGAGTCAAACCACAGGCTTTGGATCATTTGGATACCAATCTCCTGTCCGGTATGTACCAGCTGCTCGGGCGGCGCTGAAACAATCAGTTCCTCACCGCTTCCATGCAAACGCAGGTGTATCAAATACTGGTCACTGAGCCGTTCAATACGTTGCACCTGACCACGCAAGGTGGCGCTGGCCGCGTCGGTAATTTGCAAATGCTCCGCGCGCAAACCTATGGTGTGTACGCTTGCCGGGATGGGCGCCTCTCCGAATGCAGAGCGTGGCAGTAAGTTGATGCGCGGTGAACCCAGGCGACTGGCCACCGCAACACTGCTCGGATCTTCATACACCTGCTGCGGTGTCCCAAGTTGCACCAGATTACCCTGGTCCAGTACGCCAATGCGGTTGGCTAAGGTAAGCGCCTCCACCTGGTCATGCGTCACATACAGCATCGTGGCGCCTGTATCTTCCTGAATGCGTTTGAGCTCTAAGCGTAAATCATTACGCAACTTCGCGTCCAAGGAGGACAGTGGCTCGTCCATCAAGTAAACCGCCGGGTTACGCACCAAGGCGCGGCCGATAGCTACCCTTTGCATCTGGCCGCCAGAAAGCTTGGTGGCAGGGTTTTGTAGCTTATCTTCCATGCGTAACATGCGGGCAATTTCGAGCACCTTGGTTTTGACTTCAGCCTCACTAATTTTGCGCAACGGCGAGCGCAAGGGAAAAGCCAAGTTGTCGTAGACACTGAGGTGCGGGTAAAGCGAGTACTGCTGAAACACAAAGGTCACGTCACGCAGTGCGGGGGCGAGCCCCGTAACATCGCGCCCACCTATGCTGACACTGCCACTGTCGGGCGACTCCAGACCCGCCACCAAGCGCAACGTGGTGGTCTTTCCCGCGCCACTGGGGCCAAGTAGGACTACCAGTTCGCCACTGGCGATGTCCAGCTGCAAGTCACGCACCGCCGTTTGTAGGCCAAAGCGCTTACTCACCTGGGAAATTGAAAGATCAGCCATGCGCGGCTCCGATACGTGCAGCGCCAGCCAGTGGCAAGTCGTCACGGGCGCTTCGAATCGCCCGACCGCTGGATTGGTCAAACAATGTGATTTGTGCACTGTCAAAAGCCAAGCCAGTCTGGTCTCCCCGACTGGCCCGCGTCTTCACGTCTATCTTGGCGCGCACTACGCTGTCCACTGCGGTCTTGAGCGTAACGATTTGGCAATTGCCCAAGTATTCCACTCCCATCACCTCGGCGCGCAGCGGTGCATCGTCATCCAATCGCACATGTTCTGGGCGTACGCCATAGAGCAGTGCACTTGCACCGACTTCCTCTTGAACAGCAGGCATGTCCAAAGTTGCACCACCCACGGAAAGTTGCGTCGCACCGCGGGCCAAGGATGCATGCGTTGGAATAAAGTTCATAGAGGGCGATCCCATGAAGTCCGCCACAAAAACACTAACCGGGCGCTCGTAAATTTCCTGCGGTGCGCCGAGCTGCTCAATCACCCCCTGGTTCATGATCGCGATCTTGTCTGCCATGGCCATGGCCTCACGCTGGTCGTGGGTCACGTACACCGTAGTGGCACCCAGTCGGTCGTGCAATGCGCGTAGTTCCAGGCACATCAACTCACGGAACTCAGCATCCAAGGCGCCCAGCGGCTCGTCCATCATGAATGCCAGCGGTTGTCGCACGATGGCCCGGCCCAGCGCGACCCGCTGACGGTCTCCGCTGGTTAGGCCAGAAACCGAATGCTTGAGCAAATGCGTAATGTGCAAGGTCGCAGCAGCCTGCGCCACACGCTCCTCCACCTGGGCACGCGGCATACCTTGTGAGACCAAAGGGAAGGCGATGTTTTGGCGGACAGACATATGCGGGTACAGCGCAAACATTTGAAATACAAATGCAATGTCACGCCCAGACGCACGCTTGAATGTCACATCTTCATTGCCTAGAAATATCCGACCCTCCGTGGGTAACTCCAGTCCGGCAATCATGCGCAAGGTAGTAGTTTTACCGCAGCCAGAAGGGCCCAGCAGACAAAAAAATTCACCATCGTTGACGACGAAACTGGAGTCTTTTACAGCGACAAAGTCACCAAAGGCTTTTCGTAATTGTTGAACCCGAATCTCAGCCATGTTTTACTCAGGGAACTTGGAAACGACCATGAACATCACTGTGCCGCCAAGCATAGTGAGAAAAGACCAGGTGTATAAAAACAGGGCGAACGGTTGCAATAGCATGAACAGCCCTATGCCAATAACGCCGCAGGCCACCAACTCCATGGTGTTGCGGCGCAACCAGCGCGGCCACTGACTGCTAGGTTTCGCGGGTGCAGAAGATGCGGATTCGCTATAGGCCATAGTAATTTACCTCCCTTTATTTACGCACTGCACCGAAGGTGATGCCACGCAGCAGATGCTTACGCAGCACCACGGTAAAGACCAGAATCGGAACCAAAAATAAGGTGGTCCCGGCAGCTACGGCCGGCCAATCCATACCCCCCTCGCCAATGATGATGGGGATAAAGGGCGGTGCAGTTTGGGCCTCGCCCGAAGTAAGCAGCACAGCAAACGCGTATTCGTTCCAGGCAAATATGAGGCAGAAAATAGCCGTCGCCACAATCCCAGTCACAGCTTGCGGCAAAACCACTTTACGAAAGGCCTGCAAGCGGGTGTAGCCGTCCACCATGGCCGCCTCTTCGTATTCGCGTGGGATCTCATCGATAAAGCCTTTAAGCAACCAAACCGACAGTGACACATTGACGGCGCTATAGAGCAATATCATGCCCAAGCGCGTATCGGACAAACCCAATTCGCGGTACATCAGGTAGATGGGTATTGCCACGGCAATCGGCGGCATCATGCGCGTGGACAAGATGAAGAACAACAAGTCGTCTTTCAGGGGCACCTTGAAACGCGAAAACGCATACGCCGCCATCACACCAAAACCTACAGACAGTATGGTGGAACCAAATGCAATGATGAGTGAATTGGCAAAACGCGGCGCGTAGTTGGAAGGGCCGGCCACGGCCATGTGCTGGTCGCGTGCAATCTGCTCGCAGCGACCTTGCGCCGGTGGCAGCCCAGCGAGGTATTCGTCAGTCTGGCGCGAGCGGGTGGTAAACAGATTGCAGTAGCCCTCCACGGACGGACTGAAGACAATTTTGGGCGGGTAGCTGATGGAATCTGCAGGCGTTTTGAAACCGGTCATCACTATCCACACCAGTGGAATCATGGTGACCAGGGCGTAGAACACGACCACTACGCTAGCAAACCATTGGCTGGCGGAGGATGGGTCTACCACCGAGTGGGCGGTGCTGATACCTTTGCGCATACGAAAGTCCCTAGCGATTTTTAATGTGGTTGAGGGCTTTGACGTAGATGTTGGCCAGCCCGAAGACCGCGACAAACAAAATAATGGCAAAAGCCGAAGAGTAGCCCGTGCGCCATTTCTCAAATGCTTCGCGCTTTAGCGTGATAGAGGCGACTTCGGTAGTGGAGCCCGGGCCACCCGAGGTCAGCAAATTAACCATGTCAAACATCTTGAAATTTTCAATGCCTCGGAACAAGACTGCCAGCATGATGAAGGGCAAAACCATGGGAAGGGTAATGGACCAGAACTGCCGCCACTTGGAAGCACGGTCCACTTCGGCAGCCTCGTAGATGTAATCG
>CANJXV010000240.1 GCA_947478935.1 Comamonadaceae bacterium | reverse complement strand
TCAACGGCAGTTGCTGGCCATGCTAGCGCACGAAATTAAAACCCCTTTGGCTAATCTTCGTATTTGGATGGAGGCAGGGCAAAAGGGACGTCCCGCAATGGAGCGCGCCATTGACGACATGAACCGTGTGATCGAACGCTGTGTGCACTCAGGGCAGCTGTCGGACCAGAGCCTACAGCCGCGCATTGAGTTGCTGGACGTTGCAGAGCTGACGCGATTTGTATGTTCGTCCAGCCGTCAACCTGAACGCGTGTTACTCGACCTCCCTACAAATCCTTGCTCAGCACGAACAGATGCTCAGATACTTTCGATAGTTCTGAGCAATATATTGGATAACTCCTACAAATACAGCGCACTCAATTCACGCATCACTTTGAGGCTGACCGCCACCACCGGATCACAAGGTATGAACGGGTGGCGTTGGCAAATTGAAAATGAAGTGGGCTCAACAGGCTTGCCTGAAGCCAACAAGTTATTTGAAAAGTACTACCGAAGCCCCTTGGCCCGGAAGCAATCTGGATCCGGACTGGGCCTGTTTCTGGTGAAGGCACTCCTGGAATTGCTGAATGGGAAAGTGACCTATGCACCGAGCGATGATTTGGTGCGGTTTGAGATTTGGCTGCCCGCCCAGCCGGGCGACCGCTCGACGTGAGGCGTTGGCTTGTGTTGGTTTTTAGGTTCCAGTTGGTGCAGCATAAATAGCTCTGAGAATTTTTTTGAAGAGTAAATAATGACATTTGCACTAAAGATCTTGATCGTGGAAGATAACGATGACCTTCGTGAGGGGTGGATGTCGTTTTTTCAGAGACAAGGGCACTTCGTGCGAGGCGCGGGTTTGGCTGCCGAAATATTGGACGAATCGGGTGATTTCACGCCCGATGTTTATGTTATCGATTTGAACCTTCCAGACGCAGACGGCCTGACATTGGTGAAAAAATTGCGACAGTTTCATCCCAGTGTTGGCATCATTATCACGACCGCGCGCAGCATGATTGGGGATAAGGTCATCGGTTACGAAAGCGGTGCAGATATTTATTTCACCAAACCAGTGGACCCTGCAGAATTCTTGGCTGGCATTGCTGCCATTGCTAAAAAGCAATGGTCACCCAACGTTGGGGCTGAGGCCTTGCATCTGAGACCTGATCGCCATGTTCTTGAAGGGGTCAATGGCATCGTGGACCTTAGCCCCAATGAAACAATATTACTGGCGGGACTGGTACGCGCCGCTGGGCAACCGCTGGCACCTTGGCAACTGGCAGAGCTTCTTGGCTTTAGTGAAGAGCTGCCCACTGCAGCCGCTCTAGAAATGCGCATCGCAAGGTTACGAAAAAAATTGATTACCGCTGGTGCCGCTTCCCCTGGTATCAGAGCCGCTTACAACCGAGGCTACATGCTTTGCTGCAATGTATTGATTGGCTGATCAATTCGATTGAAGAATGTGTGCAAAGCAGTCGTTTTTTGAGCACTGCACTTTGCGGTGCGCGAAACCTTGGCAATCGACTTAGCTTCGTTGCGTGCTACAGCGGCCGCAGTTGCGCAATGCGCTGCGTGCCGCGCTGCAAGGCCTCGCGCGCGGTGTGTACCGAGTGCGAGCCGAGTACCAAAGGATAAGGATGCCGCACGGCAGAGCCCAAAAGAAATGCGCAGTCACCCTGCGCGCAAAATGCAATCTCGCTGGCACCATCTGCAAACACAGCAGCTTCACGCTCCAGGGTCTGCCCCGCAACCTCCAAGCGCCCTTGCTGGGCAAACACCCAGGCCAACGTGTGTGCGGCAGGTAGCGTGTAGGTCCAGCGCTCGCCGCCCCGCAATTGCACCCACAGGTAGTTGGCATCAAAGGGCGCAGGAATCGCGCTGCGCGCCTCGCCATAAGCGCCCAGCAGCACTGTCACCGGGCCGGATACCGGCACGCTTTCCGGCTGGATAAACAGCGCGGAAGGTTCTGCGTTTTCATGTGAGGGTGGCATGGAAAACCAGATTTGAAAACCGCGAATGGCCTCTTCACCCAGCGGCTTGGCGCGGTGCCAGATGCCACCGCCAGCCATCATCCACTCGATGCCGCCGCGCCGTACGCGGTCTATCTGGCCTTGCGAAGTTTCATGTTCGATGTCAAAACTCAAAGGAAAGGTCAGCGTGGCAATGCCGGAATGCGGATGGAAACCAAAATTGGGTCCGCCGCCGCCAGGCGCTTCCAGGTAATCTAAAAACACAAAGGGCTTGAGCAATTCGCCTAGATCGCCCGGACTGAACACGCGGGTGATAGGGCCGTGGCGTTTACCGGCAGTGCGCGTCAGTATGGTGGCGGGTGCAGCCATCAGGCCGGCCCGTCCTGCGGGCCCTGCCCATCACGCGCGACCCAGCCGCGCCGGTAGCCCGCGCGATAGCCCAACCATGCGCCGCCTCCGGCAGCCAGAATAATCAAAATCACAATTGCTGGAACCACTGTATTTCCCCTGTTGTGCGCGCATGGCCTGCGCCATGGCCTTCAGCGCAATATACCGCCATTGCAAAGCTGGCGCGCAATGTAGAGGCGCAATCCATGCCCAGGTCTGGGGCCTAAGAATAGGGTGCACTGGCTATCAAACAATGAATTCAAAATGCGTCACGAGGCAATGGCACAATGTTTCGCCAAGCCTTATTGCGCACCAAGGAGTTTTTTCATGCAGCGTCGTCATCTATTGCAGGCGGTCAGTGCCGCAAGCGTGTTTCCCGGTCTAGCCCTGGCCGACGATAAATACCCCAACAAAACCATCAACTGGATTTGCCCCTACGGCGCCGGCGGCAGTGCAGACTTGCGTTCGCGCCAACTAGCCAAACTCATGGGCGAAATACTAGGGCAGTCCATCATCGTGGATAACAAGGCGGGAGCCGGTGGCAACATTGGTACCGAGGCCATTGCCAAAGCCAAGCCTGACGGCTACACCATCGGCATGGGCAATTTCGCGCCACTAGCCGTCAACCACGCGCTATTCAAAAAACTTAACTTCGACCCGGCTACAGATCTCACACCGATTACATTGGTGGAGCGCGGCCCCTTAATACTGATGGTGCCCGCTGACTCGCCCTACAAAACCGTCAAAGACGTGGTGACTGCGGCCAAAGCGGCACCGGGCAAGTTGAGCTATGCCTCAGGCGGTATTGGCGGCACGCACCACTTGAGTGGCGCCTTGTTCGAGTTTTCGGCGGGCATCGACATGATCCATGTGCCCTACAAAAGCGGCGCTGCGGGTACCAACGATTTGATGGGCGGGCAAGTGCAAATGATGTTCGAGCAGATGTACACCGCTATGCCGGCGATGAAAGGCGGCCGCTTGCGCGGGCTAGCTATAACAAGCAAAACTCGCTCTCCCCTGCTGCCCGATCTGCCTACCATGGGTGAGCAAGGCTACCCTGCCGTGGAAGTGCTCAATTGGCAAGGCTTGATTGGCCCCAAAGGCTTGCCGCCCGACATCCTCAAAGCCTTGAACGCAGCGTGCAACAAAGCACTGCAAGACCCCGATCTGCGCGAAAAAATGCTGGGCCAGGGCAACGAGATTGCCGGTGGTACACCCGAGCAATTTGCTGCACTGATCAAAGCCGAATCGCCACGCTGGGGCAAGGTGGTGCGCGACGCCAAAATCGAACCGGAATAAAGCTTGCGGCCCGAATTAGACGGCGGTGGGCGTTTGTGCCAAAGCCTGCGCCCGGCGTATGCTTTCCTGGCCGGGTAGCCATAGCACGGCCAGTACACCGGTGGCCGCAATGCAGGCCATCAGCGTCATCAAGGTACCAAAGCCCGCCGCTTTGACTAGCGGCCCCAGCAAATACACCGCCATCGAGCTGATGCCAAAGGATATGGCAATACGCGTGCCGCTCACACGCGAGCGCATGGAGTCATCGATATAGCGCACCACCATGGCGTCGCTAAACGGTATGGCGGCAAACACCATCACCATGTAGCCGATAGCGGCCAGATACCACTGCCAACCGCTGGTTTGTGAGGCCACAGCAAAAGCCAGACACTGCAAAATCAAAATGCCCACAAACAGTGGCTTGACCGCCACCCGGTCCAGCAAGCGCCCGACCACGAGTTGTGCCAGCGATCCAATGGCATAGACCGCCGCCAACAACATGCCCAGTGTCGAAGGGTCGCTGACTAAACCTTGCAATCGATCGGCCAGCAATTGCGCGTTGCCGTTGGTGGTGAAGTTGAACAACAAGCTAGTTGTGGTGGCGGTAATCACCATCACCAGAAAAGTGCGCAGCACCAGGCTCTTGGGCATTGTCACGCTGGCAGCGCGGCTGCGTGCGGGCGTGGCGGACTCAGCCGGGGCTTGCCAGGCAAACAGCAGG
>CANJXV010000239.1 GCA_947478935.1 Comamonadaceae bacterium | reverse complement strand
TGGCTTTTATATTGAAGTCAGCCAGGGCCAAAGCAGCAAAGTGCCAGACGACTACCGGCGCCGCCAGACCCTGAAAAACGCCGAGCGCTTTATCACGCCCGAACTCAAAGCCTTTGAAGACAAAGCCTTAAGCGCACAAGAGCGCGCCCTGGCGCGTGAGAAGTTTTTGTTTGAACAATTGCTCGACCAGTTGCAAGCCTTTGTTGCGACGCTGACCCGCCTGGCGCGGGCGCTGGCGGCACTGGACGCGCTGTGCGCCTTGGCCGAGAGGGCCCAGACGCTAGGCTGGTGCGCGCCCGATTTTGTGGAGCATCCTTGCATCGAAATTCTGCAAGGCCGCCACCCGGTGGTGCAAGCGCGCTTGGCCGAACTGAGCAGCGGCAACTTCATCGCCAATGACACATTGCTGGGCCCACGCCAGCGCATGCAAATCATCACTGGGCCGAACATGGGCGGAAAGTCAACCTATATGCGGCAAGTGGCGCTGATCGTGCTGCTGGCGTCTATCGGTTCGTATGTGCCGGCCAAGGCCTGCCGCCTGGGGCCGGTGGATGCGATTCACACCCGCATAGGCGCAGCCGACGATTTGGCCAATGCGCAATCGACCTTTATGCTGGAGATGGTGGAGGCCGCGCAAATTTTGCACAGTGCCACAGCGCAGTCATTAGTATTGATGGACGAAATAGGGCGCGGCACCTCCACATTCGACGGCCTGGCGCTGGCCGGCGCGATTGCCAGGCAGTTACACGACAAAACCCAGTCCTTCACGCTGTTTGCCACGCATTATTTCGAGCTGACCGAGTTTCCTGCTGCGCACCATGGCGCGGCCAATGTGCACGTCAGCGCCGCCGAATCGGGCCGCGATATTGTGTTCCTGCACGCCATCGAAGCAGGCCCTGCCAGCCGCAGTTATGGCATCCAGGTAGCCCGCCTAGCCGGTATCCCGGCAGCTGTGCTCAACCAAGCGCGCCACACCCTTGAGGCCTTGGAACAACAAGCCAGCAGCGCCCAAGCACAAGTCGATCTATTCGCCCCCGCCCCGGCGCCAGCCGCCACTGCACCCAGCCCCCTAGAAAGCTTTGTCGCCTCCCTGAACCCCGACACCATGAGCCCCCGCGAAGCCATGGACGCCATCTACCAATTAAAGTCGCTTTAACCGGAACCACCACTTTTATTGGGGTCAGAACCTAATTAAAAAGAGGCAGCAAAGTGCGCTGGTCAGCCAGGAGCTAAGCCCTGTCGATGCGAAATTAATGGGGTCCTGACCCCTATTATTTGCTTTGCAATTCGCGCAGCAGGGCGTCGTAGCTGGCGCTTAGTTGGGGGTCGATTTGCTGCAAGGTGGCGGCGATGTCTTGGCCTTTGCCGACGTCGCGGGGGTCGGTCGAAACCCGGGCATGGGGTGTCACATCGGCCAGATTGATTTCAGGGGCTGCGTGTTGGTGTCTTGGTAATTCAGCAGAAGGGGCCAAGGCGGGGATAGCCGCAGTGCCGAAACTATTTAAACCTTCCATGCCCGTGCTCAAGTCGCTGAACATGGCCGCCACCTGGGGCTGCGCCACCGGGGCCGCAGAGGCTGGCTTGGCGTTGGTTTCCAAAGCTGCATACGCCAAGGCCGAACCTGCAAGCAGCACGCCGCTGATACAAATCCACAACGCCCATAGCGCGCCCGCATCCACGGCTTGCATGTCCAAAACGCCCTGCACTTCGCTGCCGAACCAAGCCCAGGGCAAGTCGCGCAGCCAATGAAAACCATCGAGCGATGCCGGGTGCATCGCCAGCGCCACCACCAGCAATACCAGGTTGATAACGGCGGCCCAAAACGTAGCAATAAAAACCATGTGCCCTGCCCTCATTCAAACTCTTGCACGATCTTCTCGCGCAACAGCCCGGCCAAATGGGCGCGGGCTTGGGCAATCGCCAGCGCCTCGTTTTCGGCTTCCACCGAATCACCAGCGATCTCCACCAGGCTTTGGCGGATGCGCTGAATATGCGCGTCGGTTTCCTGCAAAGAAGTTTGCAATTGGCCCCTGCGCGCAGTGTGTTGGTCCAACTCGCTCAGGAGTTCAAACACCTGTTGTAAATAAAACCGGTTTTTACGGCTTTGCTGCATGTCGGTGCGCGTCAAAAACACTTGCATTTGCTGCGCCAGATTTTGGTGATTAGCGGGCCTGGAAAGCGCACCCACCGGGCTGGCGGCCATCAAAGGCTGGAGCTGGACTGGCCCGTCGTTCAGATGCTCGCCCGCGTCCACAGAAGCGCCAGGCTCTTGGGCAGGCGCTTGGCTATGCAAAGCGGGGCTGGCGGCTTGGCCATCAGACATGGGGTGAACTCCGAGGGACAAGGCTGACTCGTAAGGCGACTGTTCGCCATGAATTAGCCATTTTTGCAAAACTAAAATGCAAAATTGATGATGTTTGAGAGCTGACAATTCTAGCGCTGCGCGCGAATACGACACAAGCCTGCGCCATATTCAAGCGCTTACCCCCTATTGCGCTAGCCTTTAATCTCCACCCCGGATAATCAGGCCCTTTCGCTCTGGTGGCCGCTTCGCACGCGAAGCGCCTTCCCCTTTCTAAACTCCATGCATTCCACCCCACTCGTTTTTTCCCACGCCAATAGCTTTCCCGCCAGCACCTACAGTCATTTATTTGGCCATTTGCGCAAACGCGGCTTTGCGGTGCAAGCCATCGAGAAGCTGGGCCACGATCCGCAC
This sequence comes from Comamonadaceae bacterium, assembly GCA_947478935.1. GTDB lineage: Bacteria > Pseudomonadota > Gammaproteobacteria > Burkholderiales > Burkholderiaceae_C > Allorhodoferax. Next base: position 1,620 of record CANJXV010000239.1, on the reverse strand, counting down.
TACCCGGTCAGCAACAACTGGAAGCACTTGGTGCAGCAAGTGGCAGATTTTGCGCAAGCGCAGGCTGAAAAGGCGGGCGGGCCGGTATGGTTGGCGGGCCATTCGCTGGGCGGATTTCTCAGCCTGATGGCGGCAGCGCGCAATCCTGGTTTAGCCAAAGGCGTGCTGCTGATCGACGCGCCCATCTTGGGCGGCTGGCGCTCTATGGCGCTGGGCGTGATCAAAGGTGCGCAATTGGTCGGTTCGCTATCACCCGCTGCCGTCAGCCACAAGCGGCGCAACAGCTGGCCCAGCCAAGAGGCGGCCTACGAACACTTCAAACACAAGCGCGCATTTGCCAAATGGGATGACGCAGTACTGCGTGACTACATTGCCCACGGCACGGTGGATCACGAAGGTAAACGTGTGCTTGCTTTTGATCGGGAAATCGAGACGAATATCTACAACACCATTCCCGACAACCTGGACCGGCTGCTTAGGCGCAATCCGCTGAAATGTCCAGTGAGTTTTATCGGTGGACGCCACTCCTGGGAGATGAAACGCGTCGGCATGGGGATGACCGAAAAAGTCACACGCGGACGCATCATCATGCTTGACGGCACGCACTTATTTCCCATGGAAAAACCGCTGGCCACCGCAGCAGCCATCGAAACCTCGTTGCGCAATATGGGCGCCTAAGCCTTCCAAACGACCAAGCCGCTCCAGTCGGTCGCCAGTACAACGATGCCAAAGGCGATGCGGTAATACGCAAAGCCGACAAAGCTGTGGGTAGCCACAAAGCGCAGCAGCCAGCGCACGCAGGCCCAGGCGCTGATAAACGAGAAAACCAGACCTACGGCAAAGATTGGCGCATCGGCCAGGCTGAGTAAAACCCGCTCTTTGTACAAGCTGTACACGCCCGCCCCTATCAGCGTGGGGATGGCTAAGAAAAACGAAAAGTCAGTTGCCGCCTTGCGCGACATACCCAGCAACATACCGCCAATGATGGTGGCGCCACTGCGACTGGTGCCCGGCACCATGGCCAGGCACTGCACCAGGCCGACCTTCAAGGCGTCCCAAATGGTCATGTCATCGACATCACCCACGCGCGCAAAGTAGCCAGTCTGCACATTTTCGGCAGCAGCCTGGCGCCGCTCAGCCCACAAAATAATCACGCCGCCCAGAATAAACGTGCTGGCCACAATCACCGGCGTAAACAAATGCGCCTTGATAGTTTTGCCAAAAAACAAGCCCAGCACCACGGCGGGCAAAAACGCGATCAGCACATTCATCGCAAAAGCCTGCGCCCTGCTTTGCGTAGGCAAGGCCAGCACCGTAGACTTGATCTTGTCCCAGTACACCAAAATCACCGCAAATATCGCCCCAGTCTGGATTGCAATATCAAACACCTTGGCCTTCTCGTCATCAAAACCCAGCAGCGCGCCCGCCAATATCAAATGCCCGGTCGATGAAATCGGTAAAAACTCAGTCAGCCCCTCCACGATTCCCATTACCGCCGCTTTGAGCAAAAGCACACTGTCCAATTCCATACCGCACCACTTTTAAAAGTTCATTAGCCCACTAGGGCGGGGGGATTGTCGCACTGCCGCGTGGCTGTTATGCAGGCAGTACCATCGTGTT
>CANJXV010000238.1 GCA_947478935.1 Comamonadaceae bacterium | reverse complement strand
GCAAGCACTGGTGGAGAGGGCTGGATTCGAACCAGCGTACTCGTAAGAGGGCAGATTTACAGTCTGCTGCCATTAACCACTCGGCCACCTCTCCAAACGTGAGCCCGCGATTATGCCACGGTATCGCCTGAGCAGACAAGCTGACGGCAGATCGCGCTACGCTGGGCTAAGAGGCCTTTGGCCGCTTGCAGGCTAAACGAGCGGGCTGGCCAGTAAGCCCTCAGCACTTTTCTTGATTCGCGCACCATTTTTGTGCGCGAGAAAAGTGACCGCAGCCGATAAAAGGCTCAGGACCCCGAAGCGCAGACAGAGGCGAGGGGTGGCTCGCGCAGAGTACCAAATGGCGACTTTCATCGATCAGCTCGCGTTTTTTCTGCGCCGCAGCACCCCAGAGCATGAAGGTAACGGGCCGGAGACTGGCCGCTACCTGCTTAATCAGGGCGTCAGTCAGGGTTTCCCAACCCCTGCCCTGGTGGCTGTTGGCCTGGCGTTCTTCCACGGTCAGGCAGGTATTCAAAAGCAAGGCGCCTTGTTCCGCCCAGGCAACAAGACTTCCGCCGGGCGCGGGCATGGTCGGCCAAGCCTGGCCTAGGTCCCGCTGGCGCTCTTTAAATATATTTCGCAGCGATGGCGGCAGCGGCTGACCTGGCGCAACGGAAAAAGCCAAACCCTCGGCCTGGCCGCGCCCATGGTAAGGGTCTTGGCCCAAGATCACTGTGCGCACCTTGTGCAATGGGGTCAGCTCTAAGGCCCGCAACGGCTGTGGCGGAAATACCACTGCACCCTGAGCTATCCGGCGCTTCAAAAAAGCCAGCAAAGCCTGGCCTTCAGCGCTTGCAAAGAAATGATCAACAGCCGGCTGCCAATCCGGTGCTACGGGCCACCCCCCGGGTTCGGCAGTTTGCAAACACGCCGTCGCGGCTTCCTGGGGAAATAAATCCATGACCTCAGCCAAACAAGGCGGCCAGGGCGAGGCCGGGGTCCGGGGCGCGCATAAAGGCTTCGCCTACCAAAAACGCATTCACACCAGCAGCCCCCATGCGCAGCACATCGTCGCGCTGCAAGATGCCGCTCTCGGTCACCACCAAGCGATCGGTGGGCACCATGCCCCGCAACTGCAAGGTGGTGTCCAACGAGACCTCAAAGGTTTTGAGATTGCGGTTATTGATGCCGATCAGCGATGTTTGGAGCCGCAATGCGCGCTCCATCTCCGGCTGGTCATGCACTTCCACCAGCACGGCCATGTCCAGGCTGCGGGCGATGGCTTCTAGCTCCTGCATTTGGGCGTCACTTAGGCAGGCAGCGATCAGGAGCACGCAATCGGCGCCCATGGCGCGCGACTCGTAAATTTGGTAGGCATCCACCATAAAGTCTTTGCGCAGCACTGGAAGGTGACAGGAGGCGCGCGCCTGCTTGAGGTAATCCACGTTGCCCTGAAAAAACTGCACATCGGTAAGCACCGATAAACATGCCGCGCCATGTTCGGCATAGCTTTGGGCAATGTCGGCGGGGATAAAGTCTTCGCGCAACACGCCTTTGGACGGGCTAGCTTTTTTCACTTCGGCAATCACCGCGGGTTTGCCCGCCGCAATTTTGGCGCGCAGGCTAGCTTCAAAGTCACGCGTAAGCACACGCGAGTGCGCGTCGGCGCGCATTGCCTCAAGCGGTTTACGCTTTTGCGCTGCGGCGATTTCCTCGCGCTTGACCGTTACGATTTTGTCCAGGATGTCACTCATGCGTGCTTTCGTGCAGTCGGGGATGCGCTTTGGTGTGAAGTAAGTAGGCGATTGCGCTAGTGGCTTAGGTACCCGCCACTGGGAAGGTCTTGGAAAACGCCACTAGGGCCTGCATTTTCGCTTTGGCCTGGCCAGAGGCAATAACAGACTGGGCGCGCTTTATGCCATCGGCCATCGTGGCAGTGACATTGCCCGCATAAAGCGCCACGCCGGCATTAAGCGCGACGATATCGCGCGCCGCACCGGGCTGGTTGTCCAGCACCGACATCATCATGGCCAAGGACTCTTGGGCGGTTTCCACCCGCAGGGCGCGGTTGCTGGCCATAACCAGGCCGAAGTCTTCCGGGTGAATTTCGTATTCGGTGATCTGACCGTTGCGCAGCTCGCCCACCAAGGTGGCGGCACCCAGACTAACTTCGTCTAGTCCGTCGCGGCCATAGACCACCACCGCGTGCTCGGCGCCTAGCCGCTCTAAGGCGCGCACCTGGATACCCACCAAATCAGCATGAAACACGCCCATCAGGATATTGGGGGCAGAGGCCGGGTTGGTGAGCGGCCCCAGAATGTTGAATATAGTTTTGATTCCCAACTCGCGGCGCACGGGGGCCACGTTTTTCATAGCCGGATGGTGGTTGGGCGCAAACATAAAGCCCACGCCGTGCGTCTCAATGCATTGCGCAATCCCATCTGGGGGTAAATTGATATTGAGACCCAAGGCTTCCAACACATCAGCACTCCCGCTTTTGCTGCTGACGCTACGCCCACCATGCTTGCTGACTTTGGCACCTGCCGCCGCCGCCACAAACATGGAACAAGTGGAAATATTGAAGGTGTGCGAACCGTCACCACCGGTGCCCACAATGTCCACCAAATGCTTTTTGTCCGCAACTTCCACCTTGGTAGAAAACTCGCGCATCACCTGGGCCGCTGCGGTGATCTCGCCAATCGTTTCTTTCTTCACACGCAAACCGGTAATCAGAGCGGCCATCATGACTGGAGACATATCGCCGGACATAATTTGGCGCATCAAATGCAGCATCTCGTCATGAAATATCTCGCGGTGCTCGATGGTGCGCTGCAAGGCTTCTTGCGGCGTGATTTTATTGGGGACTGCGGGAATGGGTGACATTGCAAAAGCTCCTAAGACGAAGACGGCGCATCAGCGATCGCCAGTTGAATACCAAAAGCCATAAACATGCAGGCAGCTACACCGTCAAGTACGCGCAGCGCCGACTGCAACAAGGCCACGCGGCGCGACATCCAAGCTGCGCCCCAGGCATATGCGCCGCTTACCAGCAAACCATTCACCGTGAACAAAATACCCAGCGCCAAAAAGTAGAGCGGCTTATCGTTGGCATCGGCAGGTATGAACTGCGGCACAAAAGCCAGAAAAAAAAGCGCTACTTTGGGGTTGAGCACATTAGTGCCAAAGCCTTGCAAAAAAATATTGCGTGCACTAACCATGAACTGCAAGGAACCATCAGCAAATAAAAACGGCGGCTTGGGTGTCAGCGCAGTACGCAAAAGACCCAAAGCAACGTACAGGAGATAAGCGGCGCCAAGCCACTTTAAAACTGCAAACGCTTGGCTGGAGCCGGCCAGCAAGGCGCTTAGGCCCAAAGCTGCCGCACTCACATGCACCAGGCAACCCGCGGCCACGCCTAATCCGGCAAAGAATCCCGCGCGCGCACCGCAGCGCAACGCATGACGCACCACCAGCAGCACATCAGGCCCCGGCGTCAGGTTCAACACGATACCCGCCAGTGCGAACAAAACAAGTTGGTGGCTTTGCATAATGCGGGTGACGCGAGCGCGGCGACCTTACGCCTTGAAAAACGCACGGATTGAAGTAATGGCCTTTTCCACCCCCGCGGCATCTACGTCCAAATGCGTAACAAAGCGCAAACGGTAAAGGCCTGTGGCCCGCACACCCTTATCTTGCAGATGGGCCATCAAAGCCGCCGACTGCTGGCGCGCCGCTCCCAACAAATCGACAAACACAATATTGGTCTGCGGTGCTTCGACTGCCAGGCCTTCAATTCCTTGCAATCCTTGGGCCAGACGCGTTGCTAGCGCATGGTCATCGGCCAGGCGTTCGATATGGTGATCCAGCGCATGCAAGGCCGCTGCAGCCAACACGCCGGACTGGCGCATTCCGCCGCCAAGCATCTTGCGCACGCGGTGCGCCCGGCCAATAAATTCCCGGCTGCCGCACAAAGCCGAACCCACTGGCGCACCCAGCCCCTTGCTAAAACACACCGACACGCTGTCAAAACACTGGGCGATGCGGCGTGCTTCCTGCTGCGCCGAATTACCCGTCTGCCCCGCTTGCGCCACGGCTGCATTAAACAAGCGGGCGCCGTCTAGGTGGCGGAACAAGCCTTTGTCTTGCGCCAGTTGGGTGGCCGATTGCACATAGTCGAAAGGCAGCAACTTGCCACCCAAGGTGTTTTCAAGACACAGCAGACGCGACTTAGCGAAGTGCGCATCGTCGGGTTTTATTGCATCTTCAATCGCTTGTAAATCCAGGCTGCCGTCGCTTTGATTTTGCAAGGGCTGGGGTTGCACGCTGCCCAACACAGCGGCGCCGCCGCCTTCCCAGCGGT
>CANJXV010000237.1 GCA_947478935.1 Comamonadaceae bacterium | reverse complement strand
GGCGATTTTGATGCCGCTGCTGTTGGTGATGGACGTGCTGGGCAGCACCGCTTTTCGCAAAGACTTTGATCCGGTCCTGCTGCGCCGAATAGTGCCGTTTGGCGTGCTGGGCATTGTGCTGGGTGCCTTGCTGTTCAAGCTGGTGCCGCCACATGCGGTATCGGCCGTGGTGGGGGTGGTGACCCTGGTGTTTCTGGCGCAACGCCTGTTTTGGAAAGCTTCCTCTTTGGCTACGCCGCCGGTCTGGCTGGGCCGGATTTTGTCGGCCACTTCCGGCTTTACCAGCTTTGTGGCGCATGCCGGTGGGCCGCCTATCAACGCCTACTTCATTGGCCTGCGCCTGAGCCCGGTGTCTTTTGCCGCCACCATGTCTTTCTTCTTTTTCGTGCTCAATTTGTGTAAGTGGATTCCCTACGCTTACCTAGGCCTGCTCGACGTGCGCAATATGGCGACCGCGCTGGTATTGCTGCCGCTGGCGCCCGTCGGCGTGTGGGCCGGGGTGCGGTTGGCGCGCCATGTCAGCCAAGTCTTGTTTTACCGCCTGGTGTACGCCGGGATGTTTCTGACCGGCATCAAATTGGTCTGGGACGGATTTGCCTAAGTATCCCGGCGCAGGGGTCGCCACAATGCTAAATTCCCATCCACGAACAGGCCTGCGCCCCCCATAATGGCCGCCACGCCCTGGTCCGCCAACCCACTGCAAAGAGGTAACACCCTATGACACGCATTGCCATTGCCAACCCCAAAGGCGGAGTTGGAAAGTCCACTTTGTCCACCCATGTTGCGGGCTATTTGGCCTCGCAAGGGTATGACGTGATGCTCGGCGATGCGGATGTACAGCACTCCGCGCGCCTGTGGCTGTCGTTACGGCCGCCTTCAGCCAAGCCGATCAGCTATTGGGACGTGGACCCGCAAGAATTTAGCAAGCCGCCCAAGGGAGCGGACCACTATGTGCTCGACACACCGGCGGCACTGGCTGGCAAACAGCTCAAGGACGTGCTCAAGTGGGCCGACAAAGTGCTGGTGCCATTGCAGGCCAGTATTTTTGATATTTACGCCACCCGCAGTTTTCTAGACGAGCTAGCCGCCAGCCGCCATGCAGAGAACGTGGAGGTAGGGATCGTGGCCATGCGCGTGGATGAACGCACCCTGTCCTCCGATCAATTGTCGGCCTTCGTCAAATCGCTTGGTTTGCCCAAGGTAGGCACGCTGCGCGACACCCAAAATTATGTGCATTTGGCGGCCAACGGGCTCACCGTGTTTGATGTGCAGACCAGCCGCATGGAGCAGGATCGCGAACAATGGAAATCTATAGGCAAGTGGTTGGAACGTTGATAGTCTGGGTGTCCCATTTTTTTGTAAAACGCTTTTCCTATGAGAAATTTTGAAAATTTGCAGCAGTTGGCGGCGCTGGCCGGTCAGCCCGTGTCAACCAGCGACTGGACGACCGTTACCCAGGAACAGATCAACCAGTTTGCCCAGGCGACCGGCGACCACCAGTGGATCCATGTGGACCCGGTGCGGGCGCAGGACGGGCCATTTGGCGCGCCGATTGCCCATGGTTTTTTGACGCTGTCGCTGCTGCCGCTGTTTTTTGCATCCGCGATGCACATTGCGAATGTCCGTATGGGCGTCAATTACGGCCTCAACCGAGTCCGCTTTGTCGGCCCGGTGCCGGTGGGCAGTCGTTTGCGGGCGCATATTAAATTGCTGGCGGCAGACGCCATCGACCAAGGCGGTTATCAATTCACCTGGGAAGTGACCACCGAGCGCGAAGGCGCTGCCAAGCCGGCGTGCGTGGCGGAATCGATCTCCCGCCTTTATGGCTGAGCGCCGCTAAAACCTAGCTGTCGCCAGGCTTCAAACACGGTAACGGCAACCGCGTTAGATAGGTTCAGGCTGCGCTGGTCCGCTTGCATGGGCAGCTTCAGGCACTGACTGGGGCCAAAACTGGCGCGCACTGATTCCGGCAAACCGGCAGTTTCCGAGCCGAACACCAGCCAGTCACCATCGACGAACTGCACTGCGTAAGGGCTGCGCATGCCACGTGTGGTCAGCGCGAACATGCGCTCGGGCTGGGGGTTGGCGGCATCTAAAAAGGCCTGCCAGCTGGCGTGTTTTCGGACACTGGTGTACTCGTGGTAGTCCAGCCCGGCGCGGCGCATATGCTTGTCGTCCATAGAAAAACCCAGCGGTTCGACCAGGTGCAGGCTGCAACCGGTGTTGGCTGCTAGGCGGATCACATTCCCGGTGTTGGGCGGGATTTCAGGATGAACCAAAACAATTTGCAACATGGCTGCATTGTCGCGCGGCCTAAAGGCAGTGGCGCCACCCCTTTACCCGGTGCTCTCGGCTCGGGCAAAGACCAGCGCGGTGATCTGTCGCACTCCAGCCTGGCGCAAGGGCAGGGCGGCGGCGCGCAACGAGGCACCGCTGGTCATCACGTCGTCCACCAGCAGCACGTTTTTGCCTTCCAAGTCGCACTGGCGCAGCGGGTCGATGGCAAAAGCGTTCGCCACATTGGAGAGCCTTTCTTTGCGCGCCAAGCTGCTTTGCGCCGGTGTATCGCGAATACGCAAGAGCCACTGGGCGCGCGCCTTAGCGGGGGAAATTGCCTGTGCTAACAGCCAGGCCTGGTTAAAGCCGCGGCTTTGCAGGCGTTGGGCGGAAAGCGGCATTGGCAGCAACCAGTCCGCCGCGTCTAGCGCAGGTTCTACCCAGGGGGCGCTGCGCATCAACAAAGCCATGCTGCGCGCCCAGGCCGGTTGCGCCTGAAATTTGAATTCCTGCACTAAGCCCGCCCAAGGGTAGCCGTAGCTGACCGCCGCCAAAGCCGCATCGATTGGACTCCCGTCCTTCGGGGTGGCATTGCAGGCCTGGCAGGGCGCTGCGGGATCAGCTACTACCAAGGCGCAACGCGTGCAGCGCGGCCTTGGCTGCGCAAAAAGTCCGATGCAGGCCTCGCACACCGGTTGGCCGGGCCATGCGTGACAGACGGCACAGCGGCTGGGCAGGCGCGCCGCCAGCCCTTGAAACAGCGCAAACAACATGCTGCCAATATACTGCCGTAAAGCCCGTTTGACCAATGGCAAGGGCCTGTTAGCCATTGCGCTGGCCCTGTTTTTTCCGGCCGCCCCTCGCCCTTTTACCTCTTCATGTCAAGCCAAGCCCCACCCACCATCGATGCTCAAGCTGCCAGGCGCTGGGAAGCATTGCTCTTGGCTGCTGCACCGGGGCGGCCAGACAGGCAGGCCTCGCCCTGGCTGCACGAAGAGGTGGCGCGGCGTATGGAGGGCAGGCTGCAATGCATACTCAAACAGCCGCGCAGTTGGCTGCATTGGCAGGCCTTGCGGGGCGGCATCGAGGCGCACACCTTGTTGCGACGGCGTTACCCCGCCGCTAGTAGTTTTGTGCAGGAGGACACGCCGCAAGCTTTGGGCCTGGCCGGCGCTGCCCTGCGCCCGCCCCTGTGGTCGCCCCTGCGATGGAAAAACGCCACCCGTTTCGAAGCGCCCTCCCAGCCAGTGGATTTGCTGTGGGCCAATATGGCTTTGCACATGAGCCCCGACCCGCAAGCCCTGATCCACCGGTGGCACAGCCTGGTCCAAACCGACGGTTTTTTGATGTTTTCCTGCCTGGGCCCAGACACATTGCGCGAATTGCGCGATCTGTATGCCCGCCAAGGCTGGCCGACCCCCGCCCATGAATTTACCGATATGCACGACTGGGGCGACATGTTGGTGCAGGCTGGTTTTGCGGAGCCGGTGATGGACATGGAGCGAATTACGCTGTCTTTTTCTTCGCCCGCCACCTTGCTGGCCGAGTTGCGCGGCCTGGGCCGCAATTTGCACCCCCAGCGCTTTGCCGGATTGCGGGGCCGCGCCTGGCGCGACGTTTTGCACCAAGTCGTTGCTGCCGGGCTGCCTGACCCCGACCAGAGCGGGCGCTTGCGCCTGACGTTTGAGATTATTTACGGCCATGCTTTCAAACCGGCGCCGCGCCTGGCCTTGCAGGAGCAAACCGTCATTCCCTTAGAACAAATGCGGGCTAGCCTGCGTTCCCAAAAGCCGGGATGAGCTAGGGCCTGTTTTGAGAAGCCCTTTGGGCGCTCGGTTGCATGGGGCGCCGCAAGCCCAGCTCCGCAGGGGCATGGGCTACAATTGACCGGTTTTATTGACCCGATTTTTAAGCTTTTGTGGCCCTGTTGTCGGGGCCGCGCCATCAACTCCAAACCGCGTGAGCTTTAGTCACTCCATTGATGCCGATGCGCAAAACCCCCGTTTTGAGTGGGTTTTGCGGCGTCATGCGCCCTTAACACCGGCCCAAATGTTGGTTTTCTTTGC
>CANJXV010000236.1 GCA_947478935.1 Comamonadaceae bacterium | reverse complement strand
GGCGCTTTAGCGTTGCGCCTCTGACCCGAGGCCGGCAGCCCGCTCTTTCGCGAACCATGCCGATTCTGCACATCCGCCGCCTCTATCTTGGCCTGCGGTGTTTTGCGCAGACCATACATTCTGTCTTTAGCGGCTCTCATGGCTGCCTTATCCTCAACAATTGGCAGTGGATAGTCAACGCCGATCATGCACGCTGCCATGCGCTGCACGGTCAGGTCCATCTTCCATGGTTCTGCCAGATAGGGTAGCGGTACTTTGCCAAGTTCAGGCACCCAGCGCCGAATGAAATGGCCCTGTGGATCCTGGTCTTGCGCCTGCTTAGTGGGGGAATAAATCCGCAGGGTGTTGATGCCCGTGGTGCCGCTTTGCATTTGCATCTGGCTCCAGTGAATGCCTGGCTCATAGTCAAGAAACTGACGCGCCAAAAACAAACCGGTTTGTCGCCAGTGCAGCCACAAATGGTAGCTGGCAAAGCTCACCAGCATGGCCCGCATGCGAAAGTTTAACCAGCCTGTAGCTTGTAGCGAACGCATGCAGGCATCCACCATGGGGTAGCCGGTTTGGCCTGCGCACCAGGCTTCAAAATGATTGCTGTTGAACGTATCTTCTCGCAAGCCATCGCACACGCGGGCAAAATTATGAAACTCGATGTCGGGCTCATCTTCCAGCTTCTGCATGAAATGACAATGCCAGCGAAGCCTCCCGGCAAATCCGCGCAGCGCATACGCCAGGTCCCGTTCAGGCGTATTGCCGATCGCCAGCTCGGTGGCTTGGTGCACGGTGCGCAGGGAGATGGTTCCAAACGCCAAATGCGGACTTAGGCGGCTGCATCCCTCCTCAGCGCTTAGGGGACTGGAGAGCGCCTTGCGGTATCCATAGCCGCGAACCTGCACAAAGCTGCTGAGGGTGCGCCTCGCGGCCCGTTCGCCGCCAGTTTGCAGAGTTTTCCCGTGCGGTAACAGCCCCAGGCTAACTATCGTTGGCAAATCGGGCTGATCTAGCGACATCGCTGCGCTAAATTGACCTTTTAACAAGTGCAGGGGCGCGTCCATGCGACCCTGCCAGCGCTTAGCCCATCCCCCGCGATTGCGCAAACCGCGTATGACACCGTTTTGATTGAACTGCTGCCAATTGACGTTGCTCGATGTACACCAAAGGGCGACTTGGCGGTCGCGCGCGTAAGACCAATCCGCTCCGGTTTCCTCGTGGCTCAACAAGTGCGTAAAGGCTAGTTCGTTTTGAAGTCGCGCCAACACCGCGACCGCAGAGCCGACGCGCACCAGCAGCGGCAGGCCGCGCTCTGCTAGGGCTGCGCGCAACTCGGCAAGGCAGGTCAGTGCAAAGTCGACATGGCTGGCATCGCAGTCAGGGCTGCTGAGCCACTCAGGTTCGATGATAAAAATGGCAAGTGCATCTGCGTATGCGCTTGCAGCTACCAAGGGCGCATGGTCGTGCAACCGTAGATCACGCTTGAACCAGACCAGTGCCCGTTGCGATGTGAAGATGCTAAACCTTATGGTCGCGTATGGGTGGCGCAATGACGTAAAAAAACAGCACCACGCATAGCCGTATGCTTGGTGCGACGGCCCGCCACCCGCTTGCGCCAGAGTCGGAAAGAGGAAGGCTTGAGATGCTTTCGCATCCGATCAATCACCCCGGATTCATTAAGTCCGAACTGCGCCTCAATCGCTTCAAATGCCGTCCTATCCTCCCAGGCCATTTCAATTATTCGGGAGATACAGCCTGCGGACAGCGCAGGGGTGCCCAGCCCTGAACCGCTAGTTATCGAATGCTTCATAAGAGTCGGCTCAAGATAGTCGCCATGGGACCACAAGGACATTGTTCATAAACATACAGCCCAGTACATACGTACAGCGCAGCAAATTGAACTTTATTTGTGCGTACACCTAGATATTTTGCCAGAGCTAAGCATTGCCACTGTTCATAGTGAAATGGGCTTACGACGCTGCAGACTTCGAGTACGCTACGCCTTTGAGAGCAAGCAGCGAAAAAATGATCAGCCTACTTCAGTTACTTTTATGATCCAGCAGACACGACCTGACATTACTTTGCCTGCTGCTAATGAAGGGCAACGTCGCCTGGTGCAGGTGTTGTTTGTAGGTGTATTCATGTCGGCGCTCGATTCCGCTATCGTGGGGCCGGTCCTGCCTGCATTGCGTGCAGCCTTTGATATCGACAACCGGACTGCCGGACTGCTATCTTCCGTTTTTTCCCTGAGCTCGCTGTGTAGCACGGCGCTGATGGCTTACTTCAGCGACCGCTATGGCCGCCGTCCGGTGTATCAGACCAGTGTGGCGTTTTTCGCCATCGGCTCGCTATGCATCGCCGCCGCACCCAGCTTTGATCTGTTGCTGGTAAGCCGTGCCATCCAGGGCATCGGCGCGGGGGGCATTGCGCCAGTAGCCAGCGCGGTGATTGGAGATGTATTCTCAGCCGAGCGGCGGGGCCGTGTTCTTGGGCTGATTGGTGCCACCCACGGCATGGCCTTTGTGCTCGGGCCGCCACTGGCTACCGTGCTCACATCCACATTGGGCTGGCGCTGGCTGTTCCTGGTGAATATTCCCGTCGCCCTGGTTGTGCTGTGGTTAGGTTCCCGCAGCTTGCCAGGCAAGCGCAGCGACGTGGTACCCGGCCCCGTCGACGCAGCGGGTATTGCAGCGACTTTATTGTTCCTGCTGTTTTTGGTGCTGGGGATTTCACGTCTGGCGGACTCGGCTACCGGGATGCTGTTGTGGCCATGGTTTCTGGGTGCCAGTGGCATATTGCTGGCCGCTTTGGTGGCGATTGAGAAGCGCCAGGCGCAAGCGATGATTCCCATTGTGCTGTTTGCTAACCGGCAATTGGCTTATACCTATGTGCTGACGCTGGGCGTGGGGTTCTCTATGGGTGGCATTGTGTTTTTGACCACCATTGCCACGCTGGCCTATGGGATCAGCGTCGAGCATGCGGGGCTGGCATTGCTGCCTCTGGTGCTTTGCTCCATGGTGGGCTCCATGGCGGCGGGGCGGCTGCTTAACCATCTGGGTGCCCGCAATATGGTGATCTTTGGTTTTGGGCTGTTGACGCTGGGATACCTGCAAAGCGCAGTGCCACAGACCGGCCTGACTGCGTTCGTGATGGCGTCTGTACTGGTAGGTATCGGCCTGGGTGTAGTGGTCAGCGGCGCGCTGCGCTCGATTGCGATTGATGAAGCGCCGCTGGCCCTGCGCGGCACAGCCCAGGGCCTAATCAATATTTTTAATGCCGTAGGGACGCTGTTGGCTGTCACCTGCATCAGCGCCATTGCGGACCTTGAAGGCGGCGGGCTGACAGGTTTTAGCCACGCTTATCTCGCCATGGGATTGAGCATGCTGGTGATGCTGTTTATCGCGTTCGGGCTTAAAAAGAAGTCAACCGCGCCCGCTTCCGGGCAGACCCCCTCAGTGGGCACCTAGCGCGTGGCTTTGTTGACTACCCATGCTTCAGGCCTGCGACGCACTAGTTTTTGCACCAGTTTTGCTCGGGTCGCAATGATCGGCTTTCCCGTCTTTACGTTGCTTGTGGCGCATTGCCTAATGTATTCGCAGCAATGGTAGAACTGAATAGTGGTCAGATGGCTACCATGGTAACGATTGGAGTACTGGATTGAATCAATTCCTCCAAGAGTGACATCGCGTCCTTAGCTGTTGCTGAGTAGGGGTCGAACTCAGGATGCGACATCTGTACCATGGGATCGTCTTTAGATAAATAAACAAGCGCCATGGACCATTGACCAAATCGCCGATTCGTAATCTCCTCAATCGATAACAATTGAACGTTTTGGTGATGTCGATCAGTTAGGATTCGAGAGTACAGAGTATTTACTTGACTTCTTTCGCCTTCCAGCACTTGCATCCATAAGCCAGAGCCTTGGCACAAAATACCCGTGATATTTTTCTCTTTGTTATTCGCATTAGATTTTTCTAAAATCGATGCGGTGACTGTAGTAGTAATTGGACCTACTGATTGGCTGACATACAAAAGGCGTACGAGCATATTTGGATCCTTTTAGAAACTGGCAACGCGATGCATCATACGGGTAAAAATACACCGTCTGATAAATCGTGCAGCACCTAATTTTGCGCACTTTGTAACAAACTGTTTATTTACCACGCTTGCACTCAGCCCAAAGAGAAAAATCAAGTGGGCTGGAGTGATTTCACTTCGGCTCGCCAGCATTGCCGATCAAAGCGCCGATTTAAATTCTTCGGCGATAACGTCAGTGGGTGCATCGGATGTGCAACTCACTTGATAACTGATTGGCCTTCGCTTTCTCGCATTTTTATCAGCTCAGCGGCTGGGATGTGGACATTCTTT
>CANJXV010000235.1 GCA_947478935.1 Comamonadaceae bacterium | reverse complement strand
GCTCAATAGCTGGGATCCGCTGTGGGCCAATCTGGAGGTGTATGCCGGTTTGTGCGCCACCGCCTGGCATACGCCGCGTTGGCGCGACAAGCTGGCCGTATGGTTCAAGCCGCCGGGCTGGCAACCTGCCGGGGCGCCGCCCAAGCCTGGTTTTGATATCGCCAGGTTTCAGCGCTTTGACCCGCCTTTGAGCCGCATGCAACGCAGGTTCGCCAGCTTGCAGTATGTGGGCCTGATGACCGCTGGCACGGTGTATTTGTGGCATGCCGACGCCATGCCTTGGCAGGACGCTGCACGGTACTGCGGCGCTTTCTGCATCGCGGCTTGGGCCACCGGTTGCTTTTTGCAAGGCCGTTTGCGTGCCTTAGAGGTATTGGCAGTCCAAGCCGCTTGCCTGGCGACCCTTAGTGGCTTGGGACTCTTGCCTTAGGTGAGTAAATCCGGCGCCTGCCCCGCAGGCGCGGCCACGCCTAAATGCCGGTAGGCCGCCAAGGTGGCGATGCGCCCGCGCGGCGTGCGTTGCAGATAGCCTTGCTGAATGAGGTAGGGCTCGATCACGTCTTCAATGGTTTCGCGCTCCTCGCCAATGCTGGCGGCGATATTGTCCAAACCGACCGGCCCGCCGTCAAAGCGGTGGATGACTGCTTCGAGCAGTTTGCGGTCCATGATGTCAAAGCCTTGCGGGTCCACGTCTAGCATCTTGAGCGCCAGATTGGCGATGTCCAGGGTGATGGTGCCCACGCCCTTGACGTCGGCGTAATCGCGTACCCGGCGCAGCAAGCGGTTGGCAATACGCGGAGTGCCGCGTGAGCGGCGGGCGATTTCAAATCCGCCTTCCTCTGCCATGGGTACTTTGAGCAGCCCGGCGCTGCGCGTCACGATGCGTTGCAATTCCTCAGCCGTATAAAACTCCAAGCGCGCCACGATGCCAAAGCGGTCACGCAGCGGGTTGGTCAGCATACCTGCGCGCGTGGTGGCGCCCACCAACGTGAAGGGCTGCAAATCGAGCTTGATAGAGCGCGCCGCTGGGCCTTCGCCGATCATGATGTCGATTTTGTAATCCTCCAGCGCAGGGTAGAGGATTTCTTCCACCACCGGGCTCAGGCGGTGGATTTCGTCGATAAAGAGGACATCGTTTTTTTCCAGATTGGTCAGCAGCGCTGCCAGGTCCTTGGGCTTTTCCAGCACTGGGCCGCTGGTTTGGCGCAGGTTGACGCCTAATTCATGGGCGATGATGTGGCTCAGCGTGGTCTTGCCCAAGCCCGGGGGGCCAAACAGCAGCACATGGTCCAGCGCTTCGTCGCGCTTGCGGGCCGCGCCTATAAAAATCTCTAGTTGCTCGCGCACCTTGGCCTGGCCCACATAGTCGTCCAGCAATTTGGGGCGCAGCGCGCGCTCAATAGCCTCTTCCGGCCCGGACAAAGGCGCTGCGGACACCATGCGGGGCGCGGGTGCAGGTGAAAAATCGTCGGTTTGTATGCTCAATGCAATCTCTCACTGGATGCGCTGCCCTATTGCAGCCTAGCCGGTCACGCCCCAAGGCGCCAAGGGCGGCATGGCGGGCGGACGATGTTGGCATTGTCCCTCAGGCGCGGTGGGAGAAAAAACACCCCCGTCAGAGCCTAAGCCGTTAAAATTGCGTCACTTCCGCGCGGAATCCGGCCGCGCGTGTCGGTTACCAGCGCACCGGTTTACCCCCATTTTTGTGTCAACTGCCCATCGTTCCGCCCTGCCGCAACACATCGCCATCATTATGGATGGCAACCGCCGCTGGGCCAGTGCGCGCGGTTTGCCCAAAGCCGCCGGCCATACGGTGGGTGCCCGAAAAGTGCGGGCGATTGTCCAAGCCTGCGCGGAACGCGGCGTCCGCAATCTGACCCTGTTTGCCTTTAGCACTGAAAACTGGCGCCGCCCGATGGAAGAGGTGGGCACACTTATGGGCTTGCTCAAGCTCTATTTGCAAAAGGAAATCGGCGATTTGCGCGCCCAAGGAGTACGCTTGCGGGTGATTGGCGACACCTCCAAGTTTGACTCACGGGTGCAGGCGCTGATTAAGGATGCACAGGAGCTGACCGCGCACAACACCACCATCACCCTGACATTGGCTTTGAATTACGGCGGTCGCTGGGACATATTGCAGGCCTTCAAAGCCTGGCAGCAAGCCAACCCCCAGGCGGACGCCGATGCGATTACCGACGCGGCACTGACGCCGTATTTGCAAATGGCCGACGCGCCAGAACCCGATTTGATGATCCGCACCGGTGGCGAATCGCGCATGAGCAACTTCTTGCTCTGGCAAATGGCCTATACCGAACTCTATTTCACCGATTTGCTTTGGCCCGAATTCACGCCCGAAGCGCTGGACCAGGCCATCGTCTGGTTCGGCCAACGCGACCGCCGTTTTGGCGGTGAAAGCACGATCGCATCTCCTTTGGACGGCCAGGCCAGCGCCTGATCCGATTGGCGGTTCCCGGCTGTCACAGTCGCGCCCTAAACTTGGGTCATCTCATATTTTGCAAGGAGCAATTCCATGGAAGCACATGAAGCATCTGAACTGATCGAAGGCGCGGACGATCATGCAGCAGGTGAAATCAACCGCCAGAAAAATCGCTCGGCCTTGACGATTTCCATCTTTGCCATGGTACTGGCCATTACCAGCCTGGGCGGTTCTAACGCCGGCAAGGACATCACGCAGGAAAATATTCTGGCCGCCAACACCTATGCGTTTTACCAGGCTAAATCTATCCGTCAAACTACGCTTAAAGTGGCCGCGGCCGATATGGAGCTGCAGTTGCTCCGCGAACCCGCAATGAACGCTGCGGCCAAAGAAGCGACGCAAAAGAAAATTGAGGACTACAAAAAAACCATTGATCGCTACGAGTCCGAGCCCGAGACCAAAGAGGGCAAGAAAGAATTGATGGTGCGAGCCAAAGAGCACGAAGCCATTCGTGACCATGCGATCCGCCAGGACCCCTGGTTTGACTATGCCGAAGGCGGCCTGCAAATTGCCATCGTGCTCCTATCGGTGTCCATCATCGGCTCTTTGCCAGTCTTGTATTTCGCCGGTTTGGGGCTGGGCCTTTTAGGCGCTTTGTCTTCGTTGAATGGTTTCTTTTTGTTTTACGGCTGAAAAGCTTTGACCACTATACAGGCGGCAATCTCCGAACTCATTTAATTTGGCCAAGCTAGCCTTGCTAATTCGCAGGCAATTTATTGCCAAATATTTAATTATCATGCTGGTGCTGGATGCGATTTTCCTGATCGCATCGTTACAAGGACCATGCCGTGAAATACTGGGTTGTGTTACTGCTTTTTGTCGTGCCCTTCGGGGTTTACGCCCAAATTTACAAGTGGACGGACAAAAACGGCCAGGTCCACTACGCGCAAACCCCACCGCCCGGTCAGACCGCCGGCGCTGTCGATTTAGGGGAATCGCAGCTGGGCCAAGCGCTGCTGTCCAGACCCGTTGAGTCCCCCGCGCCGGCAGCTAGTGGGCCCGACCCGACCGCCCCGGCCGCGGCCCCTAAAAAAAAGGTGCTGCCCCAGCCACCTAAATCGCTATCAGGGGGGAAGTCCGATGAGAGTGACGAGGCGCGCTGCAATTTCGCACGCGACATCTTGAGCGGCGCAGTCAAGCGCGTAGGCCGCCAGGGGCCAGTTGATGACAATGACCGCGCGATCGCCGAAAACGATGTACGGATGTTCTGCCGCTAGGGTCAGTATTTAAAACAAGCGGGTGCAGGCCGCGCCCGCGCTCACACCCACTTAAAGCTGGCGCGCAATACTTTGCTCAGCCAATCGGGCACAGGCCCTGCGCGTAGCAGGGTGGCGGCCATGGAAAACTGGGTGCGTACCACGGCTTTTTCGTGGCTAAAGGCTTTAAAGCCATATAAACCGTGTGCATTGCCCAGGCCGGAATTGCCGATGCCGCCAAAGGGCAGGTTGCCATGCAAAAAGTGAATCATGGCGTGGTTGATACACGCCCCGCCCGATTGGGTTTGGGCCAGTACCTGTTCTATGGCGCTCTGGTTTTGGCTGTACAGGTACAAGGCCAAAGGTTTAGGCCCTTCGTTGACCTGCGCGATAACTTTGTTGATGTCGGTAAAGGTAATGATGGGCAGCAAAGGCCCGAAGACCTCTTCTTCCAAAATGCGCGCGCCGGCGCCGATGTTGTCCAGCAAGGTGGGCTGCACATAGCATTGCGCCTCATCCACCGCGCCACCGGCCAGCACTGCGGCGCCATGCGCTTTGGCATCGTCCAGCAGGGCTTTGATGCGCGCCGTATGACGCGGGTTCACGATGCGGGTGTAGTGCTTGCTGGCCTGTTGCGCTGCGGCATCAGCACCGTACGCTTTTTGCAATTCGGCTTTGCAGCACGCTAGCCAACG
>CANJXV010000234.1 GCA_947478935.1 Comamonadaceae bacterium | reverse complement strand
TCGATACCTTTCCATCCGGCGATTGACGAGCCGTCAAAGGCGTGGCCGGATGTGAATTTATCTTCATCAAAATGCGAGATCGGCACGGTCACGTGCTGCTCTTTACCACGGGTGTCGGTGAAGCGGAAGTCAACAAACTTGACTTCATTCTCTTTCACCATCTTCATCACATCTGCGACGGTCTTGGCCATCAAATACTCCTGTTGCACGGTTGTAAAAAAGGGATTGCTTACGAATCACCGCAGTTTTTATGCCAGCGGGAATAAAGCGCAATCTCCACCCCGGATTCTGCCTTGTCAGACAGGCGGGGCTATACCTTGCAAAATTGGGCTTTCCTGTGAGTGCACCTTTAGAGCGCATTATTGCACCAAAAAAGTGCGCTATTAGGGATAATGCTGTTGCGGCTTAGTTACGCACCAATTCGGGGCCCAATTCAACACCAAAGATCGCCAGCCCTTTTTTCAGCGTTTCAAAAGCGGGACCCGCCGCCTCGGGCGCCCCCTTGACGCCCAATTCAATGTGCCGTCCGTACTGTGGATGGTCCACACTGGGCAAGCTGAACACCTTGACCGGGTGTGCGTCTTGCACGCTTTGCATCAGTGGCGTTAGGGTCGCCTCCATGGCGCCCATCACGATGACCGACAACTCCACATGCGCGTCCCGCGTGAAATGGGCTTGGTAATGCGTGTCCAGCACCCATTCCATCATGGGCCAGGCCATGACCGGAAAGCCCGGTACAAAATGCACAACGCTCGCACCTTGGCCCTGGCAACTGAACCCCGCAATTTTGTTGTAGGGGTTGGGAATGAGGTTGGCGCCTTGGGGAAAGCGGCCCATGTCCAGGCGGTGGATGTTGTCTTCACGGTCGGGCTCGTAGGCGTGGCCGTTTTCTCGGGCGACGTCCCGCATGCGCTCCCAGATGAGATCGCGCGCACCGGGGTGTAGCTCCAGGGGCAGGCCAAGCGCGGCAGCGGCGCATTGGCGGGTGTAGTCATCTGGCGTGGCGCCTATGCCGCCGAAGGAAAACACGACGTCTCCACTTACAAATGCATCGGCCAAGGTTGCGGTAATGCGCTGAGGGTCGTCGCCCAGGTAATGCGCATAGGCCACTTGAAGGCCACGGGCGCTTAGCAGCTCGATGGCTTTGGGAAGGTGCTTGTCAGTCCGCTTGCCAGATAGGATTTCGTCGCCGATGATGATGAGTCCAAAGTGCATGGTGTGATCAAGGAATGGGGGGCAGGTCAGAGGCCGATGCCTTGTTGGTTGAAGGCAAGACTTCAACTTCTGATAAGGGCCGGTTGGGTACAAACAGTTCGGCTTCGTGCTCGGCGCGCAATGCGGCCAAAGCGGCCAGGCCGTAGTGGATAAACCACAGGGAAGCAAACACAAACACGACGGTATACAGCCAGACCGAAAAAGGCAGCAAAAGCGGCGCCATGGCTAAGGCCATCAAGCCCATAGACCACAAGAGGCTGGGCGTGGCGCCCAGAAAACCCACGACAAAACCCATGCTGATAAGCGCAACTTTATGCGTGGCCAAAATCGTTTGTCGCTCGGCGCTGCTGGCATGGTCTGCCAGCGCGTCAAAAGCCATGACGCGGTAGGTGAGCCAGGCCCAAATAGCCGGTGGCAATATCAAAACCAATGGCGGGAGTATCCACATCGGTGCGGTGACGATGGTGGCGACCAAGGCCAGCGCGCAGGAGATCAAGGTCCAGCCCAAACTGGCAACAAAAGAGGCACCATGGCGGCGCTCCAGCGTGGGAAATCGACGCTTTGCCACCACGCGCACCAGGGCAGGCGTCATCAAGGTAGAAACCAGTAACACGGTGCACACCACGACCAAGGGTGTTAGCACCACAATCAGTATCAAAGGCGCGAGCATGGCTTTGAGTGCGGGAAGGCCCACGGCGGCTAACCAGGCCGCGAGCGTGGTGACAAACACGGAAGCATCTAGCACGGCCAGCAAGGCATCCTGCGCGCTTTGCCAGAATAAATACGCCAGCAAACCCGCAGCGCCCATGGCCAGCACCAAAGGCAGCAGCGACAAGAGGATGACTTTGGGATGCAGACAGTACAAGACCGCCCGCCAAAAGGACGAGATCAGCAAGCCCATAGACGCCTCCTTGGTTTGCCGCATTGTCAACGAGAAACGCTAGGCTCGGCCCAATAAGCGTAAGACACCACGCCATTGTTGGGACCAAAAGCCCCGCCCATAGTCACGGCCCTGCTCCACCTGGTCGCGCACCCCGGTGGCGGGATAGGCGTGGGTGAAATCTGCGGTGCCAAACAGCATGTCCCACCAAGGCAAGAGCACGCCGAAGTTGCAACCGCCTAAAACAGCAGGCGCGCCACTGGCAGCGGGGGCTTGTTTCTCATGACCGATGCCAATCGCATGGTGCATACGGTGAAAGCGCGGGCTGACCCAAAGGCGTTCGCCGAAGTGGCCAAACCAAACCCGTAAATTGGCATGCTGCAAGTTTTCGCTTAGTTGCATCAGTGCCACAAGGGCTACAAACTGCCCCGGTGCCACACCGATGAGCACCGCCAAAAGCACAAAAAACACATCACGCAACACATCGTCCAGCAAGTGGTTGCGGTTGTCGCTCCACATGGTCATCTGGCGCTGGGCATGGTGCAGCGCATGCAGTTGCCACCACCAATGCAGTTGGTGCTGGGCGCGGTGAAACCAGTAGTTGAAAAAATCAAACACCAGCAGATAGAGCGCAAAGCTGACGAGAGCGTTACCCGTCACGGCAGGCCAGATATCGTCCAGGTGAAAAGTGGGCATTCCCCATACACGTAAGGTGCCGATAGCGGCGTCCAAATGCGGGTCCAGCGTAAAAAACAAGGCCAGGCGGAACAGGCCCAGCCTATGCAGCAAGGTGTAAAAAATATCTGTACGCATGGTGGCGGCATCTAGCACCGGCTCTACCGGCCGCCAACGCTGCAAGGGGCCGATGACGGTGAGCAAGACCGCTATTTCCATCAGGCCAACCAGCACCCATTCGGTGGCGCCAAAAGCCTGATCCAGGTAACCGCCAAAGCCCATGGCAAACACCACAGGCTGGATGCAGGCTTCAAACAACCAGGCCTGCAAAGTGGCAAAGCTATCGATCAAGGTATCCATGCAAAAGACTTAACTGGGGTGTGCGGCGATCCAGGCCCGGTAATTCGGGTGGCTGCGCAAGGTGGCAAAGCAAAACCCCCGCTCTTTGAGACCGACGATGAGGGGTTCTAACACTGCGGGCGCCCAAGGGTCTTTGCGCGACCAAATACCCAGATGCGCCATCAGTATGTCGCCGCTGCGGATATCGCGCAGGGCTTTGGCCAGAAGCGCCTGGTTGCTGAATTTGTCGCTGGGCAATTCGTCACCCAGGAAACCGGCATCGGCCCAGCCCACATGCGCGAAACCGCAGGTTCGCGCAGCGGCTAACAACGCCGGTGAAGTCTTACCGCCGGGCGCCCGGAACACGGGCAAGGTCGGCTGCCCAGTGAGCGCGCTCAAGCGCGTGGCCGAGGCCTTGAGCTGGGCGCAGTACTGCGCAGCGCTGTAGTGCATTTTTTTACCAGCCTGGGTGCCAGCCGACGGCTGAACAAGAAATTGCGCACCATTAGCACCGCTGTCCAGGTCCGCACGCCAATACACATGGTCGAAGGTGTGGGACGCAAAGCTATGACCTTCCTCGCCCCGCTCGCGCCACCAAGGCGCCCAGTGCCCGCCCAAGGTACCGTCGCCGGTTTTGGTCGGCTCATTGGCCGCAAAAAAAGTCACTTTTATTTGGTGCTTGCGCAAAGTTTCGGCGATCAAGGGTGCCACTTCCATGTGGCCAGTGTCCAGGGTCAGGTACACCGGTTTTTTACATTCGCTTTGGCTCCATGCAGCGCTACACATCAAGGCGGCTATAGCCGCGATGGCAGCGCAGCGCCTGACCGTGCGCAGGCGCGTACTGCGGCTGCGCATTCCAGTACCCATCAACGCGGGGCGTGGTCCAGTGTCCATACGCCATGCGGCGAGCGTCCTACCGCCACTTGTTGCACCACTTTGCGGGTGGTGGTGTCAATCACCGTGAGTTTCTTAATCCAGCGTGAGGCCACATAGATATAGCGCCCGTCCGCGGATAAATCCATGCAGTCCGGCCCGCCGGGTGCTGGGAAGGTATCAACCACTTCCAAGCTCAGGTAATCGATTTTGCTAATGGTGTTGGCTACGCGGTTGCTAACTAACACATGGCGCTTGTCGCCCATATTGCGAAACGCATGGGCGGCTGCGCCGGTTTTGATAGTTTTGACCAGCTTGGGAGCGGCTTTGCTTAATTCATACACCTCCACGCCATTGCCGCCGGTCATGCCGATCAAAAGCGTTTTGTCGTCTGGTGTACCGAATACATCGGCAGGCAAAGTGCCGGTTTTTAC
>CANJXV010000233.1 GCA_947478935.1 Comamonadaceae bacterium | reverse complement strand
GCGCGCGATTGAAGGCCCCGCTTGGGCTTATCGCTACCGCGCCCGTTTGTCGGTGCGCTTTGTGCGCAAAAAAGGCGCGGTGCTGATTGGCTTTCACGAACGCAAAAGCCATTTTGTCGCGGACATGAAACGTTGCCCGGTGCTGCCCGAGCATGTCAGTGGCATGCTTTTGCCTTTACGCGACTTGATTGCGTCCATGGATGCGGTGCAGCATATTCCCCAAATTGAAATGGCTATTGGTGACCGGGGCGGACCTGGCACTTTGGACGCGCAGGGGGATGTGACGGCGCTGGTCTTGCGGCACCTGTTGCCTCTTAGCGATGCGGATCTTGGTCGCTTACGCGCGTTTGCGTTGGCGCGACCGGGCCTGCAATGGTGGTTGCAAGCCAAGGGCCCGGACACCATCGTATTGCTTGATCCAGCCGATGAGGCCCGCACCGGTGCTCTGGCTTACAGCCTGCCGGATTTTGGCATCACCATGCCGTTTCGACCGACCGATTTCACGCAGGTCAATCCGCATATCAACCGGGTGCTGGTGGCGCGTGCGCTTTCGCTGTTGGCAGTGCAAAAAAACGAGCGGGTGATCGATTGGTTTTGCGGCCTTGGAAATTTCACCTTGCCCCTTGCCACGCAAGCGCGCGAGGTGCTGGGTGTGGAGGGCGCAGAGTCTCTTGTGGCGCGATCGCGCGACAACTATATGATCAATCAAGCGTCGCGTGCTCCGTTACAAGCGCTTGCGCCCATACGCTTTTCAGCACGCAACTTATTTGAAATTGATAGCGCTAGCTTGCTTGCCGATGGACGGGCCGACAAATGGCTGGTGGATCCGCCGCGTGAAGGTGCTTTTGCCTTGGTGCAGTCTTTGGTCGCGCTCATGCAAAGGAAATCAGATGTGCAAGGATGGGCACCTCCACGCCGGATTGTGTATGTCAGCTGCAACCCGGCCACCCTGGCGCGCGATGCGGCGGTGTTGGTGAGCGAGGGCGGCTACCGCTGCACGGCGGCTGGTGTGGTCAATATGTTTGCCCATACCGCCCACGTCGAGAGTATTGCGGTATTTGATTTAGAGAGCGTTTAGCCCTGTCCTAGCGCCGCTGCAACACCCAGACGCCGATGCTGCTATCTGCAGGATGTAGCACCAGAGATTTGGAGGTCCATTGCGACGTGTCAATCTGTGCGGGTAAGGACTGATTGGGGCCTGGCGCAATCAGTAGCCAAGGGCAGTCACTGCTCAACGTTGGCGTACTGACGGGCAATTTCCCGATCCAGCGCAAGGCAGCAATTTCACCGGTATTTAATTGTTCGGTCCGCACACAACCCGGTGCGTTCACTTGTTGCGCCACCAAGGCGGCCCAACGGTCGTAACTTTGGGTGTAATCAAACAGCGAAATGCCCATGGTCATCATGAGCGTCCAGCACCACGCGATACCGCCTGCGGGCAGCACCAAGCTGCGCCAAAGCTCGCGCCGGTGGCGTCCAACTCGCCAATGCACCAGCTTGCCCCAGGCGATCGTTGAGATGCACGCGACCGCTAGAGCCAACCAGGAAAATTGCGCCTCCAAGCCAGGCGCGAGCCGGGAAATATTGGTTGCCGGATTGGGCGGTACGCCGGTAAACATAGCGATAAAGTGAACCCACAAAACCAGGCCCCAACCAGTAAAAAACAAAAGCGTGAACCAATCAATGAGCGAGGCCACCTGGCGTTTGAGTGTGGGTAATGCAAACGCCGCCAAACTCGATATTGCGGGCAGGGCAAGTAACAAAGTGTGTTCTGACGAATGCATGAACCAGGTCGCAATGAGCACCGCAATCAATACCAAAAGTGGCAGCGCAAGGTGTCGGCTTGCATGGATGCTCCAAAGCTGACGGCGCCATACCCACAGCGTCCATAAAGCCAAGGGCCAGGCTGGCCAGGTAAACCACAAAAGTAATTCGATATAGCCTTGCCATGGAGAGGCCAGGTGCAACGGGGCATCGAGCTTCCAGCGCCACAAGCCTAGCGTGGTGGCGATAACTGAACAGGCCAGAGTGCTAAACAGCAAAACAAGCATGCCTGCCTTGCCCCGGTACTGGTTGGGCGCATGGTCGGAAGCGAAAAATAATTGGTAAAGCTCGAAAAGCAGTGCGCCCAGACCAAAAATTACGGCTAGAGCAGGCGCGCCGCTGATGCTAAGGCCCATCAGGCTAATGATCAGTGCCAAGCATGCCCTTTGGGGCCGCAAGGGCAGTGCGCTTACGCCACTCAAATAAATGGCGACAAATGCAAGTTGAATTAACTCAGGCGAGGTTTCGTGCGCCAATGGTGCCAGGCCTAGGCATGCGATGAAGGCCAGGAGCCCGCCGTCGGCGATAGAGCGCGCGTAGTCAGTCGATTTGGCCTCGCCGCCGAATGCAAATGCGAGCGGTTGCGCCCTGGGGCTGCGCGCCAGGTAGTAAGTCCCATACCAGTGGGCCGCCATGGCGGCACCCAGCGCCAGAATAAAGGGGATACGCGCAAGCCACTGTGCATCGAGGCCTCGGTCACCCCATTGCAGCATCCAGGCGCCCAGCCAATAGGGCAGCAGGGCACCTTGTTCCGAGGGTATGCCCGCCAATGTCGGGCGCCACCAGTCGGCATGGCCCCATGCCAGTTCCGCCATATAGCCCAGGGCGCCCATATCCGCAAATTTCCAACCGCTGCGGCCAACAAAGCCGACCAGCGCATACACAAGGCACAGGCATAGCAGGGCTAGGCGCGGTAGCCGCGCAGCGCCGGCTTGGGTGACGATGGCAGGAGTGGTGTTCAAAGTTTCAATGCGAGAAACAAAAAAGGCAGCGCGGGATGCCGGGCTGCCTTCGATTGTGCGTCAGGCCTACGCCTGCGCGTTTTATTTTGCTGCGGTTTTGCCGAAACGGTTGCGGAATTTCTCCACGCGTCCGCCCATGTTGTCCACGGATTTTTGGGTTCCGGTGTAGAAGGGGTGTGATTCGCTGGAGGTATCAAGTTTGTACAGCGGCAGTTCACGGCCGTCTTCCATCTTGATCATTTCTTTGGTGTTCGCGCAGGAACGGGTGACGAATTTGAAGTTATTGGACAAGTCCACAAAACAAACGTCGCGGTAATTAGGGTGAATACCAGCTTTCATAGTCGATCCATCAGATGCGGTAGCCGCCCGTGGGCCCTCAGGCAAAAGACTGCCTGATCCAAAGCCCGCGACACTTGCCGCAGTTAGCCTCACATTCTAATTCAAAAGGTCTGGGCACCCGCCTAGTCGCGCTCCCCGCCAAAAATTCCCAGCAGCGCCAGCAGGCTTTGGAACACGTTGATGATGTCCAGGTAGAGCGCCAAGGTGGCGGTTATGTAGTTGGTTTCGCCGCCATCGATGATTTGCTTGATGTCATACAGCATGTAGGCGCTGAAGATGGCAATCGAAATCATGGACAAAACCATCATGCCTACGGTGGAGCCGACAAAGATATTGATGATGCCGCCCACCAAAAGCACGATGACGCCGACAAACAGCCATTGGTTCATGCCAGACAGGTCGCGCTTGATGACGGTAGCCAGCGAGGCCATAACAAGGAAAACGCCTGCCGTGCCACCAAAGGCGGTCATGATCAGGTCCGGACCGTTCTTGAACCCGAGCACGGATTCGATCAGGCGGGACAACATCAGTCCCATGAAGAAGGTAAAGGCCAGCAACATGGGCACGCCGGCAGCTGAGTTTTTCGTCTTCTCAATGCCGTAAATAAAACCAAAAGCCATGGCCAGGAAAAGTACCATGCCCAATGCGCCGCTAAATAGCTGCCCCAAACCAAGCGCTACACCGGCCCAAGCGCCTAGCACCGTGGGTACCAGGCTGATGGCTAACAGCCAATAGGTGTTACGCAAAACTTTGTTGCGCTGCTCCAGGCTTACGCCGTAGTCCAGACCTTGTTCCAAAAAGGAAGCTTGTTCATTCATAGTCCATCTCCTAAAGATACCTGTTGAAGGTGGGGTTATTTTAGGCACTTACAAGGATGTGTGCGGCCTTGGTGATCGGTATTAGCCCGATATTTGGCAGGGTTGCCCTTCGCGCGAACGGTCAAATCAGGGGGGCGCGAGCGGTTATGCTGGCGTTTTTCTTTGCCTTGACCCTATTTATTGGATGTTTGTATGAAAACCAAAGCCACCTTAGAACTCTCTGATCTGAAAACCATTGCTGCAGCGGCTGAGGCCGAAGCGCTCAAGCATGGATGGGCTGTTTGTATCGCCATTGCGGATGACGGCGGCAATTTAATGTGGTTCCAGCGCCTGGACGGCGTAGCCCCCATTTCCGCCCAAATTGCCCCCGCCAAAGCCCGCACCTCCGCGCTCGGCATGCGGGAAAGCAAGGTTTACGAGGAAATGATTAACGGCGGCCGTATGTCCTTTCTCAGTGCGCCAGACTTGCAGGGCATGCTCGAAGGTGGCGTACCCATCATGAAGGACGGTCAGTGCCTTGGCGCGGTGGGTGTCAGTGG